>JBJDZI010000132.1:0-5154 GCA_051867925.1 Eubacteriales bacterium | reverse complement strand
ATTTCAACAATATATTCGGTTGGGTCGTAGGTGATGTGTGCAAGGGTTCCGCTTTCCTCCGAAACGATATAGGTGTAGGTACCTGCTTTAGTGATAATGATTTTTTCGAAAACGATCGTGCCATCTTCTGCGTTGGTCGTCATTGCAAGCAGATTGCCGTCTTTGTCCTTGATGACGAATCGGAACTCTCCGCCATTGAGATCGCGACCCGTCAGAGTCTTGGTCGCATTGATGATGATCTCGGCATTCTCCGCTTGGTAGGTGTTGGTAAATTCTGCTGCAGTTTTGCCGTTGCTGTAAGTGACCGATACCACATCCAGTCTGCCGTCGTTGGAGACATCTGCAATGACTACGGTAACGGTGACGACTTGGGTATCATAGGTGACAGAAGAAGCATCGCCTGAAATTTCCGAAACGGTAAATCCATAGGTTCCTGCTTTCTTGAACTCGATGTTCTCGAACGCGAATGCACTTGCAACGCCGTTTTTCGCACCTGTAACGGTGGCGATGTCAGAAGGCACTGCGATCATGCCGTCTCTGATCGCGTTGACGGTCGCGGTATCGTAGCCCAGTCGGAATTCAAAACGTTCGTCGGATCGCATATCTCTGCCGATCAGCGTCTTGTTACCGTCAATGTCAACAGATACGAAAATGGGAGTATATTCGTTTTGGAAGGTGATGACGCTTCGCGCTTTGGGATAAACCGCAGATATCTGCAAAGCACTCTTGCCGGGATCAATGGAGACAACCACATCAATGGTGTAGACCGTATCGTCGTAGGTCATTCCGACAGTGGGCGTACCCAAGATGACTTCGCGCATCTGATAACGGAAGGTAACCGTGCTTGCACCGTGGGGGATATCACTCTGCGTGAAGGTGATGGAGGGGAAGGTGATATTCGTGCCTTCGTTGGTGGTGAGGATCGCACCGTTCACACTGCCGTCGGGCATGGGAACCGAAGATGCGCTGTTTTCCACTACCGCACCGTTCTCCACAATGCCGATCGCCTTCAGTTCGAAGTCAAACATACCCGAAACAAGGGGATTTTCACCGGAATGGTCGGTATATTCCTTGATGGCATCGGGGACGAATGAAACTGCTTCTGCAGAATAGGTGTTGGTAAACCGAATGGTATCCTGCCCTTCTTCGCCGCAGTTCATCACGATCTGTCCGTCCTGATAGGTAAATAACGGATCGGCATCGTCATTGTACAGTCGTTGTACATCCGCGGAGGCAACCGACAGCGTTCCGTCGCCATTATCCACGACCGTCACGACAACCCGGTAGAGTGCTCCGGAGTAGGTCATGCCCGGAAGGTACGCATTGTTGTCGGGTTCCTTTTCACCGATCGTATAACGGTATACGCCCGGCGCGGTAAACAGGATCGTTCCGAAAACGAAGGTAGCTGTCTGACCGCCCTCGGTATCGGGTCTGTTTACGGTCACACCGTGTGTTTCGTCATAGCCATCGGGAAGCGGTGCGTTGTTATAAGGCAAAAGAAAGAACGAGAAGGAATCGTTTGCATCCCACTCACGCCCTGCCAGTTCCTTTGTACCTTGCAGATCACTATTAGCAGGCCATTCCACAGGCGCAACGGAATAGGTGTTGGTGAATCTCACCACGCTGGTTTGACCTGCCGTGATCGTGCCTGTCGCCCCATCGGATGCTGCCGTAAATCCTGCCACAACGGTTTCGGTCACTTGATAAGTCGTTCCGGGAGGCAAGCCGTAAATGGTAGCTGTCTCGCCGTTTTGGAGATTGATCTTGGGGCTATTTCCAGATACGGTTCCCCTGCCCACCGTCACGTCCGCCGCATTCACGATGGCGTAGTCGTACATACCGTCGTTGACTTCGTCGCCGTCCAGATCAATGGTAAATTCAAAGGTCTTGGCGGGCGCAGTCAGTCCCTCGTCTGCCAGAACGGTTTTAGTGATTTGCAGATCACCGCCTGCGATCATGGTCAACACACCGTTGTTGCCCAGATACACCTTGCATATGCCGTCATATGCATTGGTGCTTCCTTCTGCATAGATGAACTGAGGAACATAGAAATCTTCTGCAGTCTGCGTGCTGTTCTGTATCTTCGTGCCATCAAAGCGCAGGATCCGATTCAGACGAACCGAGCCTGCCGCTCTGTAGAGATTGCCGTCCGCACCCGTTTTGATTTCGGTCATTTTCAGTTGTGCGCCGGTGCACTCGATCGCAGTCACTTCTATCTTATTACCGCGATAAAACTCATCTCTGAAATAATACACAGCATAGTCATCCAGACCGTCGGTGGCGGACACCTGCTCCTTGCATTCCGCATCCTTGTAGATGGGCATATCCTCGAGGATATAGTAGAAACCGTTGGTGTGCGAAGGTTCAAATTCTACCGTCACATCTCCTGCGGTCTTGTTGTTGACCACATTGGTATTGGTATACTCGTTGCTGTAGAATCTGATGGTGCCGTCCCGGTTGGTGTTGGCTTTCAGATAGTCTGCAGAAATCTTGGATCTGTCAATATAAACCGTTCCGTCGCCGGCTACTTTGGTGATCTCAGACTGCAAGCCCACCGAATAGACCACTCTTGCGGGCATAGCGCCGTTGTTGGTGTGCGTCTTGACCGAGCCGTCTGCATTCAGCATGATTTCGTTTACCCGAAGCGGAATGACCGAGGCGGGAATCTTGATCACAAGGCTCTGCCGACCGTCTGTCTGATCGACGGTAATGAGAATATGCTGAATATCCTGATCTCCGTAAACGGGGCTGTGAACCTTACCTGCAAAGGTGTAAATGGTGGTATTGCCGTCGGTCGTCACGCTTTTTACGGTAAAGAGCGTGTCTGCATAGATGACCGCCTTCATATCCTTGATCTCCATATACTCGCCGATGGGGTCGGTGTAAGTAATATACCCGTCTGCCATCGGATTGCTGCCCTTGAGTTCGGTGGGCACCTGAGGAGAGGAAATGGCGATATTATCTACGATCTCGCGGAAGACATCGGTAACTGTCAAAGCGTTGTCTGCATCGTAGTAAGCATCCACATAGTCGTAACCGTTCACGGGATCAACATCGAATCCCGTAGTAGGATGGGTCAGATAATAGTTCTTATCCTGATATCCTCGGTTCGTCTGTTGACCTACATTGATATTCAGCGTACCGGTGTTGTTGTCTGCGGTATAACTGCTCCAGTAGCCTTTGATGGCGGTTTTCATCCTATTGTCTGCATTGGCATCGTTCCAATAAGTGCCGGGATCCAGCGTCATATACGCCAGATTCTTTTCATCGGAGTCAAGACCCGAAATGCCCATGCCGATAGTATATACTCTGGTGGCAAAAGCAGTATTGGCAACTCCGTAATTGCGGTCGATGGCATCCTTCATATAGGAACCGACCAGAATCGCTTTCATTCCGTTGCCCGCATACGGCGCACTTCCGGGACCGTCGCCGTTGTTATCGGCAGGCGCCCACCAAGAACGGGAATCAGAGGAATAGGTAGGGGAGCCGTCCGAAAGCAGGATCACGGAAGGCACGCGTTGAACGATCTGTCCGTCGATGTCAACGACAGTGTCTTGCTTGGCTACGTCAGTCAACACCTTCATCCCTTCGTAAAGACCGAGTTGGATGTTGGTTCCGCCTTCGACATCGGTTTCTATCTCGATGGTTCTGTTGGAGGAATTGATGGCGTTGGTATAAAGCGTTGCATAATTGTCCGATCCTGTATCTCTGTTCAAAGTGAAATACGGAACCTCAACCACGGTTTCCTGCCAGTAGCCTTGATTCCATCCGGTGGATACCCACTTGCGTTGGACCGTAGTGGTCTTGGTATAACGGTCAAAGGGCAACAATACCTGCGCAGTATTGCTGAATGCCACGACTGCAACGCGGGTATGGGGATTGAGCGTCATCAGTTCGTCGATGGCATTGTTGGTTGCCTGAACGGTGTTATAGATACGGCTTTTGCCGTTATCCATATTGCTTTTGCTGTTGCTCATGGATCCGGAAATGTCGATGATGAACACGACATCCACCGGTGCTTGGGTCTGACCGGAAATGGACTCCGCCGTTGCAAGAACGGAATAGGCAATCAGAAAATCCTCGCCGTTTTTGTCCCCGTTCAGTTGGATCGTTACTTTTTTGCCGCCGAACATTTCAAAAGTCGCATCGTCGGTATATACGGATTTATCCGTCCATATTCCTCCGGCATATTCGGTTGAAGCGTTATCTCCCAGCAAATCGGAATACTTGGTGGAGGTGTCTTCGTCGGAAATCTTCTCTCCTGCGCCGCCTTGGTATTCATCCGTTTCGGATGCAAATACCATCAAAGCAGCCAACGGCAGAGACGTCAGCAGCATGGCTATACACAGAAAAACACTGAAGAGTCGCATGGTGAATCGTTTTTGGGTTTTCATAATTTTGCCTCCGTATGAGTAATTGAAATGCAGAATCCCGCCGCTCCCGTTTGATCGGAAGCAACGTTTCACAGAATCGTTTGGATGTGTGGTGAAGGGGCTGCCTCTTTCAGCAAACGAGCATAGGCGGTGGGCAGATTGTCGCATACCGCAACCTTTCTGTCTCTCATCGTCATATTTGCACTTTCTTTTCCGTACCCCATTCATTATATTTTCGTTGCAATGTCAGTATAACCTGTTTTTAACACCTCAAACAAGAATGTGTAAATTTTACCATTTTTGTCACGTTTGATCCCCGGGATCAGTCTTGATAGGATGAGCAATATTTTATCTGCGCAGATTAATGAGCTGTCCTCCTGTTTCATCACAAGTATCCGGCTTTGCGCTACAATCCTTTCACCAAACTATGATATGCAGAATGAACTGCCAGGTGATCAGAATCAAAGTCGCAATCTGTGACGATGAAAGCATTTGCCGTTGGCAACTACCGGACATTGCCAACGACTACGCCGAAGAACGGGGGAACATAGAGGTCTCCTTGTATCTGAATTTTTGATGATCGACGGGCGCACCCCTGTTTCGGTTGCGAAGCGATACGCCCCATGCACACAAAAGCCGCCTCCAAACGAAGCGGCTTTTTGTATGATTCGAGAGTCACCCTCAACCAATGGAAAAAGGGATGCTTCTCAACGAAGCATCCCCCAAACTGTCGATAAACTATAAATATAGAAAGCCGTCAGCCAAGGAAGTGGGTGGAGAG
>JBJDZI010000131.1:0-27163 GCA_051867925.1 Eubacteriales bacterium | reverse complement strand
ACCTCCAACCCCATTCCTTGGCTGGCGGCACTCTAAATTTATAGTTTATCGACAGTCTGGGGCGGCAAGTATTTGCCGCCTATAGCAGAAGTTCTTGGAGGTTTGGAACCTTCTTTCAAGAAGGTTCCAAGAAATCGGGCGGCAAGTATTTGCCGCCCCTTTATAAAAGTTTTGGGAAGAGCAGAAACCCTTTTTCATAAGGGTTTCTGCCTGAGTTTGGGGCGAAGCCCCAATTCTAATAAAAATCATTCCGATTCTTTTTCGACTTTTTTGATGTTGTCCAGATGTCCTTGGTAGGTCTTGGCGTAGAGGTTGTAGCCGTTGGACTGTGCCACGAAGTAGTAGTAGCCGCAGTCTTCATTGGGGTAAAGGGCGGCAGTCAGCGCGCTCAGGGAGGGATTGCAGATCGGTCCGGGAGGAAGTCCCTCTTTCAGACGGGTATTGTAGGGCGATTCGATCTTCAGATCTGCCTCCTCCAGCTTCTCCTTACGCTGACCGGTGGTGTGACGGAGGATATATTGGATGGTGGCATCCGAGTCCAGCCGACCGTTGAAGTCAGCACTCTTGAGACGGTTGTGGAATACCGCAGAAACGTATTCGTAATCTGCCACCCAGGTGCATTCCGACTCGATCAGAGAGGCGATGATGATCACCTGATCCATGGAATAGCCCAGTTCGGCGCACTGCTCGGCGTAGCTTTTGGGAACCTTCTTCTTGAAGTTGTTCAGCATCTTGGTCAGTGCCGCCACTTCGGAGGAGTTGGAGTAGAACCGATAGGTGTCGGGATAGAGATATCCCTCCAGTCGGTAGTAACGGTCTTCGGTGGACTCCACGTCCCGTAGGAACCAATAGTCGAAGTCGTAGTTTTCGATGACGTCCTCGAATCCTGCGCGGGTGCCGATGCCTTTGGAGACGAACAGATCAATGATATCGTCCACCGTCATGCCTTCTTTGAAGGTAATGGTGATCTCCTCCTGCACGGGAGCGGGATTCAGCGCGCCTAAGATTTTATCGTAGTTGTAAGAGGGAGAGATCTTGTAGGTGCCTTCCTTCAGGGTAATCTCGCCGTCCTCTTTCAACCCGACATACAGTCGGAAAATGAAGGGATAGGAGATGATTCCTTCGTCGTGCAGATATTCGGACAACTCCTCCAGCGACATATTCTCGTCTTCGATGGTGATCTCATAGAAAGAATCGTCTTTCACAAAGGCAAAGACATCGTTCACCACAGCGATCATGAACATTCCCAGCAGAATGCCCACGCAAATCACCGATACCAGATAGATGATGGCAGAGGTTAGACTGCGGACGCCTGCGCCTTTTTCGCGGCGCACGATGATCTTCTTTTTGACGGGAGGCTGATGATCGGTTTTCTCTTCTTTTACCGACAGATCATCAAAAGACAGGGCTTCTTCCTCGGGAGAGGATTCCACGGAAAGGGGAGCGTCTGCCTCATAGGGCGCAAAATGCAACAGATCGGTGGGATCGCCCTCCTCAAAGAGGGTTTTGTTCAGCTCCAGCCCGGCGGTTTCCGCGGATGAACCGGAGCGGGCATGATCGGACGCCTCTTGCGCAGAGGCGGCGTTCGGTTCAATCACCTCCGCCTCAGACACTTCGATGCCTTCCGGATCTTGGGGCGGAAGCTCGGCTGAAGAGGCGGCATTGCTCGCTTCGGCAGAGTTTGACAGAGGATTGCGTGGGGTTTCGTCAGCGGGATTTTTTGGTTTCATAGATTCGTTCCTTTGACAAAATAGGTTATTTGGGTGGATCAGTTCAAAAACATCAGAATCAGCGACAGCAGCAGGGCAGCGACGAAAGGCGGGGTGAAGGCTCCGTAGAGCAAAGTATGGAAGAAACTTCCGCGTTTTCCGAAGGTGTCCTTCTCGCGGCGGGAATCGGAGGCGTAATCGGTATAGATCTGTTCCGCCTCGCGCAGAGCCACGATGGCGAAGATCAGGATCAGTCCCATCAAAATGAAAACGGTGAACAGAACGCCCAGCGGTGCCAGCGTCACCTGCCAGAGATAGGGGAGCAGGAAGACATTGAACAGGTTCACGGCACAGTGGAGCAGGATGGGTGTCAGTAAACTGTGGGTGACGCGGATGGAGAACGCCAGCAAAAGTCCGCTCAGCAGATAGGCGGGCAACTGGGTCAGATTAAAGTGGGATGCCGCGAATGCCAGCGTGCTGAGAAGCACGGCGGCGACCGGACTGTCGTCCGCATATTCCGACAGCAGGATTCCGCGGAAGAAAAACTCCTCGGTGATGGCGGGAATGATGCAGAAGGAGAAGATCACGTACACCGCGCCCGAAGCATCGGCAATGCCGGCAAGCGTGTTGGAGGCGGATGCACCGAATTCCTCGGCGGTGCCCGACAGAGCGGCGACGCCCAGATTTACCAGCATACTGCCCAGCACGATTACGCCGAACATGGATAACAAAAAGATGGGGTGGGCGGGGAGAATGGCGAAGGTGTAACCGGAGCGGACGATGGGTCTGCGGCGGATCCGACAGTAGAACAGCGCGGGGAGGATGAAGATCACGATCTGCAGGATCATGTTGGTGAAGAACAATTCCGAAACACCCGCAGAACCTTCGGAAAGCAGTCCGGACAGTGCCAGCAGGATGAAAACCGTCAGGAGAAGAACGGCGGGCGGGGTATATTGCTTGAATTTACTCAACTGGAAGAACCCCCTTTTCGGTGACAAGGAAGCGGACGGGCAGATCGTAACGCCCCCGCGGCAGGGATTTCATCACGAAATCGGAGTACAAAAGTCCTGCGGTGGTGATGTCGCGGTTTTCCAGATAGCGGTCGTAATATCCCTTGCCGTATCCCAAACGGTAGCCCTTGCGGTCGAAGGATAGCCCGGGAACCACCATCAAAACGCTCTTTTCGGCGGTGTTGGGGTCAAATTTGGGTGAATTTTCCGAAGGTTCGGAAATTCCGAACAGCCCGGGAACCAGATCGTCTTCGCCGGTTATGAAATGAAAATCCATCTGTCCTTCTCCGCGGGTGCGGGGCAGAGCGACTTTTTTGCCGGCTGCCAGCGCGGCGGCGAGGATGGGGCGGGTGTCGATTTCGTCGGGGCGGGGATAGTAGAGCAGAATCGTTTCGGCAAAACGGTAGGTTGCCAGCGCGGTGAATGCGGTGATGATCGCCTCGTCCCGCCGTGCTTTTTCTTCGGGTGCGATCATCCGTCGGCGGGCAAGGAGGTCCGCCCGAAGCTGTTTTTTCTGTTCTTTGAGATTATAATGGGCAGACATAGAGGCTCCTTCGGTTTGAATTTTTGAAAAATGAGTGCGTTTGCGTGATTTTATCGAATCGGCTCGATCCGCTGATCAGGCGATGACCGACCCGCGGATGCGGTCGGCATCGGTGTCGCGACCCAGCAGTCGGAGGCATTCCAGCGCAAAGTCCAGCGCAACGCCCATTCCTGCGGCGGTGACGAAGTTGCCGTCACGAACCACTTTTTTCTCGGAAACCGTCGCACCTGCAAGAGCATTCTCAAAGCCGGGATAGCAAATGGCTTCTTTGCCGCGGAGCAGTCCCAGCGCGCCCAGCACGGAGGGGGCGGCGCAAATGGCAGCGGTGGGTTTGCCCGCCTTGGCGTGGGCGGTTACTGCCTTACACAGGGGCTTGCAAGCACCCAGATGCTTGGTGCCGGGCATTCCGCCGGGCAGGAGAAGCAGATCGGCATCCGCAAGGTCGATCTCCGAAAGGAGTTTGTCGGCGGCAACGGCGATGTTGTGGGAGCCGATTACGGTGTGACTGTCGGAGATGGAAACGGTTGCGGTAGCCAGTCCCGCTCTGCGGAAGACGTCAACGGGGGTCAGGGCCTCGATCTCTTCGAAGCCGTTTGCAAGAAAAATATAGATCATACGAAACTCCTTTGGCAAATCATTGCATAAAATGAGAGAGGATCGGCTCGCCGTCCGCCGCAAGATCGGGGGAGAGGGGCTTCCACAGTGCCCGCTCCACAGGAGGTGGGACCGGTTCGGGAATCTTACGGGCAAAGGTGTAAAACGGTTCGGGCTTCAGGAAAACAGGTTCGTTGGCAAGCCCTTGCGACAGGTGGGCGAGAAAGTCGGGCGCATCGTCTGCCAAGACTCGGGCAGGACGGTGATATCCGCGGCGGCGATAGTAGGAAAACAGGCTCTCCTCTGCGGGAATCAGCAGGGAAAATGCAGGTCGACCGGCTTCCCGGACGGTCAGCCCGATGCGTTCTGCTCCTGTAAGGGTGGGCGATGCCGCAAAGGGCGTGTTCTCCGCCGCTTCCAGCAGCAGAGCGGCGATCCCTTTTCCACGATGGGCGGGCGCAGTGGCGAGGGCATAGACGTATACGCCCGGGGTGCATTGTCCCTTTTGCGCCAACGTCACGGGAAGCGGATGGATCATCCCCATCACTTGACCGTTTTCCTCGGCGAGAATGGCACAGTATGTGCCAAAGGCGGCGTAAAACCCGCGGATGAATGCAGGCGGATCACCGAACACCTCCTGCCAAAGGGTTTGCAGAGCCGGGAGATCTGCCCTTGTACTGCGGCGGATGATCACAGTTCCAGCCGCTGTAACAGTTCGGCAAAAATATCGTCAACGGTGCGGATGGTATCACCCTTGTAGCAGGTGATCTTCTCCCAACCGAGATAATCGCTGGCGTAGAGCGCCGCTTCGTAGCAACGGCAGAGGTATTCGTAATCCCCTTCGTGGATGTCTATCTTGCGCCCTTCTTTCACCGAACGCTCCTGCACCAGACGGCGGGAGAGGTCGGGGCGCATTTCCAGATAACAGATCTTGTCGGGGCGGGGAATGCCCAGTTTGTTGTATTCGTTGTCCCACAGCCAGTCGAGGTAGGCGTTCCATTGCTCACGGGGCAGTTTGGAGCATTGATGGACGGCGTTGGCGGTGGTGTAGCGGTCGCAGACCGTAATGCTGTCGGAGCGGTGATAGAATTCACCCCATTGGGTGCGATAAGACCAGTAGCGATCCACCGCATAAAAAGTGGAGGTGGCGTAAGCACCTGTGTCGTCGGGCCTACCGCCAAGCTCGCCTGCAAGGTAGCCTTCCACCAGCGCCGCGCCTCTGGTGCCGTAGGCAGGAAAGCTGATGCGGCGGGCGCTGACGCCTTTTTCTGTGAGATATTCCGTGAGTTTGGCAGACTGTGTACCCTTGCCGGAACCGTCCAGCCCGTCAATTACAAATAGTTTACCCATTTTGAAAAAATCCTTTCTGTCAGTGGGGAACTTCGTTTCCAACTCCGCGGCAAAAACCTTTTTCAAGAAGGTTTTTGCACTTCCAAGAACTCTTGGGAAAGGAATCATAATCCTTGTCATGATTCCTTTGCGAAAAGCCTTGCTATCTACTTCCTCTTCGCCCCGCAAGGATTTGCGGGGCATAATGCGATGTATGAAGAGAAGTTGTGGGAGATTCCTAAGAACCCTTTTCTTAAAGGGTTCTTAGGCTGCCGAAGGCATTTCATTTATTCACTCCGCATCTTGATCTCGTTCCAGTCCGCGCGGGAGATGAGGACGTTGCGGGGCTTTTGACCGTCGGGTTCGCTGACAATGCCGCAGGCTTGCATTCGGTCGATGATCTTGGCGGCTCGTCCGTAGCCCAGATTCAAGCGGCGTTGGAGGAGGGAGGTAGAGATCTTGCCCATTTCCAGCGCGACCTCCACGGCATCGTTGAATTTGGGATCGATCTCTCCGTCGTCGTCTTCGCCGACAGACAGGTCGGCGGAACCGCCTTTCTTCTTCTGCCCGCATTG
Organism: Eubacteriales bacterium; assembly: GCA_051867925.1. Taxonomy (GTDB): domain Bacteria; phylum Bacillota; class Clostridia; order Oscillospirales; family CAG-272; genus CAKSQF01. The sequence continues at coordinate 21,402 of JBJDZI010000131.1, read as the reverse complement.
CTCGGCGTTTTTGTCGATCTGCTCCATAATGTCGGAACTGTATTGTCCGTCACCTGCCTGCGCGCGGATGAAGTCGCAGACCGCTTCCACTTCCTTGTCCGAGACGAAGGAGCCTTGCACACGGATGGGTTTCATCGCACCCACGGGGGCGTAGAGCATATCGCCGCGACCGATCAGCTTTTCCGCGCCTGCGACATCAATGATGGTACGGGAGTCAACGTTGGAAGCCACCGTGAAAGCGATACGGGAGGGAATATTGGCCTTGATCAGACCGGTGATGACGTCTACCGAAGGACGTTGGGTGCCGATGATCAGGTGCATACCGGCGGCGCGGGCTTTCTGCGCCAGGCGGCAGATGGAATCTTCTACGTCGTCGGGGGCGGTCATCATCAGATCGGCAAGTTCGTCGATGATGATGATAATATGAGGCAGAAATTCCTTTTGGGGATCGTTTGCGGTGATCTGATTGTAGCCCTTGATGTCGCGCACACCCACTTCTTCGATCAGCTCGAAGCGGCGCTCCATCTCGCCTACCGCCCAGGACAGAGAGCCTGCCGCTTTCTTGGGTAGGTTCACCACGGGAACCAGCAAGTGGGGGAGTTTGTTATAGACGTTCAGTTCAACCTTCTTAGGGTCGATCAGAATCAGTTTGACCTCGTCGGGGGATGCCTTGTAGAGCAGAGAAACGATCAGCGAGTTGATGCAGACCGATTTACCCATACCGGTGGCACCTGCGATCAGCAGGTGAGGCATTTTGGCGATGTCCAGATATACGGGGGTGCCTGCCACGTCCATGCCCAGCGCGCAGGTGACCTTACTCTTGGAGTTTGCAAAAGCGGAATTTTCCAGCAGTTCCCGCAAATAAACGGTGGAAGCCGATTTGTTGGGGACTTCAATGCCCACGGCGGCTTTGCCGGGAATGGGGGCTTCGATACGCACGCCCGAGGTCTCCAGATTCAAAGCGATGTCATCTACCAGATTGGCGATGGCACGCACGCGCACACCCTCTTTGGGAGCCAGCTCATAGCGGGTGATGGTGGGACCATGGGAAATATTCACGATTTCGGTGGATACGCGGAAGGATTTCAGCACCGACACCAACTTTTCGCCGTTGCGGCGAAGTTCTTCGCTGTCGTCTTCCGCCTGCAGATTGACGTTTTGCGAGAGCAGAGAGATCGGCGGAAAACGGTAGATGGGAGCGGGCGCATCCTCTTTGGCATATTCGGGCAGAGTGTCCTCTGCCAGCGACTCGCGGGTGGTGTCCAGCAGGAAGGAGGCAATCTCTTCTTCCTCGGGGGACAGCGGCTCGGCGGTGGCACCCGGCTCGATGGGATCTTCCCAAGGCGCGCGGTCGTCATCGGACAGATCCCGCTCTGCCGTGTTGCGTTCGCCGATGGCAAAGTATCGCTGATCTGCCACTTCTTGCGCCAGTCGGTCAGCCGCCTCGTCATCGTCGGGGGATACGTAAATATCGTTGAGATTCAGCTTTCCGGAAGCGAAATTGGAGGTATCCGAGGTACTGTAAACCGGCTCGATGACCTCGCCGGTGGCGGGATTCACCACCATGGGATCGCCCATGGGACTTGTAACCTCCACGGGTTTCATTTCCACCGCGGGCACTTCCATGGTAGGCTCGGGCGCAGGCTCGTCCTCTACACCGAAGACCTTGCGTCTGGGCTTTTCCGCAGGCGGGATGGGTGCGGCGGCGGGTGCCTGTACAGGCTCTTCTGACACTTGGTTTTTTTTCTTCTTTTTCGCAGGAGCGGACTGTTCGCCTTTGGCAGGCTCGTCCTCTTTTTCGGGACGGGATGCCATGTAAGCCCGCAGATTGGAAATCAGTTTGCGGAAGAAGCGCGAGATCATGGAAGGCGTGACCTCGGAAAGCAGCAGAACGTTGGCAAGCATTCCGGGAATCAGGATGATCCACGCCGCTTTTTTCATCAGCATATAAAGCGCGCTGCCCAAAAGTCCGCCTAAAATGCCGCCGCCCTGTCGCTTGATGCCGCTTGACCAAAGGGCAGGCAGGCTGAAGGATGTGGACTGCGCTGATCCGCGTGCCGCCAGTTCAAAGGCGGAGGCCATCAGCAGAACGAACAGAAATACAGAGACGAATTTCAGCAGAGAGGTGTTTTGCCGCAGACTTCTGTTTCGGAAAATCACCAGATACAGCAGACCGAAGGGAACCAGATAAGCGGAGGGACCCAGCAGACCGAAGAACAAACAGCAGAATCCGTATCCCACAGGACCCGCATTGCCGTCCGTACCTGCCGAAAGGTCGGTGAAATACAGGAAAACGAAGGAGAGAACCGCCAGCGTGATCAGCACGAAGAAAACGATGAGATTTCTCAGACTGTCGGGATTATTTTTTCGCTCTTCCCGCTCCGCTTCCTGCGCGGCGGTGCGGGAGGATGTCTTTTCTTCTCGCTCCGATGCTTTGGCACGGGATCTTGCGGGAGTTTTTTTGCTTTTTTTCTTTTGATTAGTAGCCATTCATACGTCCTTTCGTATTTTGCATTAGTGGGTGATGCCCCAAACGATGGCAAAAAGTCCTGCGGCAACGCAGTAGTAAGAGAAAATTCTGAAGTTGGATTTTTTGGAGATGTAGGTCAACAGCTTCATTGCCGCGACGCCCACCAATGCGGCGGTCAGCGCGCCTGCCAGATAGATCAGCATCTGCTGACTGCCTTCTGTGGCGGCGGCTTGGAAAAAGTCGGGCAATTTCAGTACGCAGGCACCGAGGATCGCGGGGATGGAGAGAATGAAGGAGAACTTCACTGCCAGCGGTCGCTCAAATCCTTGGGTCAGACCGCCTGTGATGGTGGAGCCGGAGCGGGAAAGACCGGGGAGGGTCGCCAGCATCTGGCAAAGACCTACCACCAGCGCATTGCGGGGCTTTACTTCGCCCAGTGTTTTGTTGCCTTTTGCCATCTTGTCGGAGAAGAAGAGCAGAACTGCGTTCAGAAGCAGGATCGCGCCTACAATAATAATATAGGAAGAAAGTGCCGAAATGTATCCCTCGATCAGCGCGGCGGGGATCAGCGGCAGAGTAGCGATGAGAATAAAGATCACGAACCGCTCGTTTTCGGTGTAGGTGGAGAGCTTGAAATTGCGGTGCAGCAGTTTGCCGCAAAGGGTGAAGAAGGAGCAAATCAGCCCGATGATGTCCCGCCAATAGACAAAAAATACGGCGATCAGCGTGCCCAGATGAAGCAGAACGTTGAAGGAAATGTTTGCGTCGGGGTCAGCGGCACCGAATACGCTCTGGAAAATCGCCAGATGCCCGGAGGAAGAAATGGGCAGAAATTCTGCCAGCCCCTGCACGATACCGTAAAATATAGATTCCCAAATACTCATGTCGGATCCTCGTTTACTCATAAAATTTAGCCTTATAGAATATGTTACCATAAATATGTGAAGATTACAAGCCAAATTCCCCGATATTTGAAAAATTTTTTTGAACAAATTTTCGCGAGAGGCTTATTAAGCCGGGAGGGAAAAAGTGGTAATTTATCAAAATTCGAAAAAAGGGGTTGACTTTTTCGGCATTTTGTGGTAAGATATATTCGTATCGCCATAAAAAGCGGTACTTTGCACGGTAATGGCAAATGCCGACCGAGCGAATGCACGATTTTTGTTAGTTTTGCCTAAACGCTTTTATAGAGATCAACGAACGGCATTGTTGCCGACAAGAAAGGAGATTTGTCTTGAAAAGATTACTGATCTTACCCATCATTTCTTTGATCGGGGCTGCCGGTTTCTGCACCGGACTGTTTTCTACCGCAGATCAGAGCGACTCTACATTCGCCGCTTCCCGTTCAGACAATACCGTCCTGTCCACCAATATGCAGGTTGAAGAGGTTCTCGACAACTTCACTACCGAGGAACCCACTCTGCCCACCACGGTCACCGTCCCCGAGTCTGCTCCCGAGGTCAGTGAGCCTGCCAATGAAACCGAACAGTATCCTTCCATAGATATATCCTTCACCACTCCCAAGTGGTTGCCGTCCCTTCCTCTGGTTCCCGAAATTGAGGAGCCTGATGTTCCCGAAACGACCGCTCCCGCGGTAACGACGCCTCCGGTCACCACGACCAAAGCGCCCGTGACTACTACCAAAGCGCCTGTTACTACCAAGGCTCCCACCATTACTACGGCAAAGCCTCCCGTCGCCGATACTCCCACCACCGATGCTTCTTCGCTGAGCAAGTTCCTTGCCATCGTCAAGGGCGAGATCGGCGTCAAGGAAAAGAGTTACAACAATGTCAAGTATAACACTTGGTATTACGGAACAGCCGTCAGTGCTCCCAATAACAGTAGTTCTCAATACGCATGGTGCGCCGTGTTTATCTCATGGTGTGCCGATCAGGCGGGGATTCCCCAGTCGGTGATCCCCAAGAATGCGGGCTCCAACTACTACTACAATTGGTTCAAAGCCCGCGGACAGTTCTACAAGTATTCCGCAGTCACCCCTAAACCCGGCGATATTATCTTTATTGACTGGGAAAAACAGCACGGCGGAGTGGATCACGTCGGCGTGGTTATCTCCGTGGAGAACGGCATCGTTACCACCGTCGAAGGAAATTATTCCAACAAGGTCTCCTGTAATACATATTCGCTCAGCAGCGGTTATATCGTAGGTTACGGCAGACCGAATTATAACTGAGTTTATTCACCCCTCGCCCAAAAGAGCGAGGGGTTTTGCATTGCCGCCGGAGAGGGAGAGGATTGAAGGAGCGTTTGTATGCAGTTCCGGGGGAAGCGAGTTCTGACCGTTCGTTTTCCGAGAGGAGGGGAAAACCATCAGTGGCGCTGAAGTTTTCACCTCCCCTTCACAGCTGCCGCGTAGCGGCTGCTGCTACCCCACCAACTTCCTTGGCTGCGGCACTGCGAACATAACAAAATTCGGGCGGCAAGATTTTGCCGCCCATTTTCAAAAGTTCTTGGAGGTGCAGGAACCTTCTTGGAAGAAGGTTCCTGCCGGAGTCTCAAAATGCCCAGGTTCCGTTTTGGAAGATGGCAACGGTGCTGCCGTCTTCGCAGGTTGCGGTGATGGACAGGTCGGCGGTGCCGATCATAAAGTCCACGTGGATCATGGAGTCATTCACGCCCATGTTGTGAAGTTCTTCGTTGGTGTACTTGTCAAAGTCGGCGATGCAGTTGGTAAAGCCTGCGCCCAGCGCCAGATGACAGCAAGCGTTTTCGTCGAAGAGGGTGTTGTAGAAAAGAATGCCGGTCTCGTTGACGGGGCTGTTAAAGGGAACCAGCGCCACTTCTCCAAGGTATGCCGCACCTTCATCCATAGAGATCATCTCGGCAAGCAGAGCCTCGCCCTTTTCGGCGTGAACCTCTACCGCTTTGCCGCCCTCGAAACGAACCGAGAAGTTCTCGATTAGTTCGCCCTTGTAAGAAAGGGGCTTGGAGGAGTAAACGATGCCCTCGGCCTCGCCCTTCATGGGAGAGGTGAAGATCTCTTCGGAAGGGATGTTGGGATTGTAGAATACGCCGCCCAGCGTGTTCTCGCCGCCGCCCATGAAGATGCCCTGCTTGTTGAGCCCCACGGTAAAATCGGTGCCGTTGGATGCGGTGTAGCGGAGCGATTTGATCTTCAGACCGTTTAAGTAATCGTAACGTGCCTTCAGATCAGCGTTGTGCCGGTTCCAGTTTTCAATGGGATCGCCCTCGTCGGCGCGGGAGGTCTGCAGGATCGCATCCCACAGTTTCTTCATGCCTTGAGAAACGGTCAGTTCGGGGAATACCTTCTTTGCCCACTTCTTTCCGGGAACTGCGGCGATGCACCACTGGTAGCGGTTGTCCATCTTCTCGCGGTAGGGCTTCATGATGGGATAGAGCGCGCGGGAAGCCTGCGCCTGCTTCTTCTGATTGATGCCCTTCATGCCGTCGGGATCCTTGGATTCCAGATAAATGGAAACAGGCAGAGTATCGGCTCTGTGGGCGAGTTTGGATACTTCCCAATCTTCCATTTTGGACATGGTCTTCAGAGAGCGGTGACGGTTGTGGAGTCTGGAAATGGGCTGGTGAGTCCATTCCACCATAACCTTGGATGCACCTGCGCGGTAGCATTCCTCTACCACCATGGTGACGAATTCGGGTTGATCCAGTTCAGCGGTGACGACGACCTGCTGACCTTTTTGGACGTTGCCGCCGCACCGTGCGATCAGACGGGCGTATTGGCGAAGTTTGGTTTTAGTCATAGTTTTTCTCACTTTCTTGGGGATACCGACAGATATCCTCGAATTTCACGATAGTGCTATTGTAGCACAGATCCTACGGTTTGTCAAGGATCTACACGTTATCTGCGTGATAGATGTAGATGGGCAGGGGTAGCCAGGAGCGAACTATGGGAGAAAGTGCGCTCCGCTCGGGTGCATCGCCTAAGAAGAAAGCACGCATGGCGGCAAGATGGGAGAGCGTCACGTCGGCAGGCGCGTCGGTGGCACTCACCGCGGGAATGCCGTCCCGCACGGCGATGCTCAGTCGCTCGGTCTTGGCGTAGCCTTCAATCTCCACTACACATTCGCCGTCCAAAAGTGGCTCGTAGGTGGCTTTCAGCTTTAGCAGGAGGGAGAGCATCTTTTGGTACTGCAAAATGTTGAAGCAAAGTTCAGGGGTGGCGGAAGAGGTTTCGGCGTAGGGGAAGATCGCCTCGGCGATGACGCGGTCGTGATAGGGGATCTGGTAGCAGAGATGCCAAAACCGCCTCGACAGCAGGAAAAGCATATCGGGGATGTATTTGGGCTCGGCAATGCACTCCCAAACATCGGAGCCTTTCACGATCACCCAGCCCACCAGCGTGTCGCCCTCGAAAAAGCCGATGGGTTCCGACTGCCACGAGAGCAGGATGTCGTAGAGCATCTCTTTGGGGCGGGTGCAATGGAAGGGGCGGGCGTGCCAGATGGCGGAGAGCTGTTCCAGAGCCGGTTCATCCTCGCGGTGCAGGGTGCGCATGGTAAGGCTCGGCAGATAATCTTCGGGCAGAACGTAGGAGAGGGTCTTGGCAGTCACCTCGTAGCCCCGGGCGGTGCCGCATTTGACGAAGCCGAAATGATTGTAGCGGTGCCGTCTGCCCGAAAGCACCGCGAAAGCAGAGCCTTCGGCGATCATCTCGTTCAGCGCGGCGTGCATACATTCCTTCATGTACCCCTTGGAGCGGTCGCGGGGATGGACGGCAACATTGCCGATGCCACGAACGGGAAGTTTTTCGCCCAGAATGGAGTATTCGATGGGGAACGATCCCACGCAAGCCGCCAGACGGTCGCCCTCGCGGACGAAAAAGGTGTCGGCGGCAGGATCGGTGCCCTCTTTGAAGAGCTTGGGCAGGAGTTTTTGAAAGGAGCGGTCGGCTCCGTTGAAGCCGAACACATAATTTGCGAAATCAATGTAATCTTCGCGGTCGATATTGCCTTTGAAAACCATATGTAGATCCTCCAACTGCCGACGAACGCCAAACTGTTCGGTTCGTCGGCACAGAATGTTGTGTTTTAGCAGGATGCAGACTTCATTTTGCGCAGTTTCCGCTTTTGGCGGGCGTGGCAGGCGCACATACAGGGAATCATCGCCAATACCATAACTGCGCCGATGACGCAAAGGGGAATGGTGACATTGCCCCCCTTGCAGAGCGTGCCACCCAGCGGAGTCTTGTCCTTTGCGCTTTTTTGCACGGTGGCGCGCATTTCATACTGCCAATGAATCGCGGGAGTCTGTTCCCAGCAAAATTTGCATAGCTTGTCCATTTCGAGGTCATCCTTTCGATGATTGAACCCTCGCCGTCGAGCCATGACAGAAGGGCTCGATAAGTATAGTATATCAAACTGCGCGGCTTTATGCAAGAGGCTTGACAAAAAAATCTGTTTCTGTTACAATAAATAGGAAGAAATTCGTTCTTCGGATCATTTTGCAAACACGAAAAAGGAGACGGTCATATGGTTACCCTGCAAAGCGAGATCACCGTTCTGCCCGGTGTGGGGAGAGTAAGAGCCAAAGCACTGTCTATGCTGGACATCTATACCGTTGAGGATCTGCTCCTCCATTTTCCCCGCGCCTATCAGAATCGCGGCGATGTGCAGACCGTTATGGAAGCCGCCCAAAGCGGGGAAAAATGCGCCATGATCCTGACCGTAGGGAGCGAGCCGCGGTCGGTGCAGTTGAAAAATTATAAAACGCTGACCACCTTCACGCTGTTTGACGATACCGGAAAGATCACTGCCCTTTGGTTCAATCAGACCTTCGTGCGGCAGGTGTTTCACGTCGGCTCCACCTTCCGCTTTTGGGGAAAGGTGACCAGAGGAAAGCGGGGGTGGGAGATCTCCTCCCCCGAATTTGAGCCGGTGAACCGACTGCATCCGCTCCCTGATCTGTTCCCCATCTATCCCCTCACTGCAGGGATCAATCAGAAATTCCTGCAAAATTTGGTGGCACTTGCGCTCTCCTCGCTGGATGCGCCGCCCGAGGAAATGATTCCCGAAGGGATCCGTCAGAAGCAGGGACTTTGCACCCGCGGGGAAGCCTTTGCCAAGATCCATTGCCCCGGCAGTTTCGCGGAGCTTACCGCGGCACGAAATTACTTTATTTTCGAAGAATTGTACGAATTTGCGCGCGGGATAGCAGGGGCGAAGCGGGAACGCCGCCGTTTGGTGGCGCCCAAGTTGACCTCCACTGCCGAGATGCGGGAGACTTTTCGCAAGCACCTCCCCTTCAAACTTACCTCCGGGCAGGAGGAGACCATCGCCGACGTGGAGCGGGATCTTGCCTCCGGGCTTGCTATGCGCAGGCTCATTTCGGGCGACGTGGGAAGCGGTAAGACGGTCTGCGCCGCCGCCGCGGTCTATATCGCTGTCAAAAATGGCTACCGTTCGGCTCTGATGGCGCCTACCGAGATTCTGGCTCGCCAACACTATGCCGATCTGACGAAATTGTTCGAGCCGTTGGGCGTCCGCGTGGGTCTGCTGGTCGGCTCGCTTACCGCCGCCGCCAAGCGGAAGGTGAAGACTGCCGCCGCCATGGGCGAGATTGATCTGTTGATCGGTACTCATGCCCTTCTCTCGGAGGGGGTGGCGCTGCCCGGCTGTGGGTTGATCATCACCGACGAACAGCATCGCTTCGGCATTGCCCAGCGAGGCGCCCTTGCGGGCATTACCGCGGGGGTGGTACACAATCTGGTGATGAGTGCCACGCCCATCCCCCGCACGCTGGCGCTGGTATTGTACGGTGATCTGGACGTTTCCTCCATCCGCACCATGCCGCCCGGCAGAAAAAAGGTCTCGACCTTCTTGGTGGATGACACTTACCGCACCCGCATGGAAGGATTTATCGAAAAGCAGGCGGCAGAAGGGCATCAGACCTACATCGTTTGCCCCGCTATTGAGGCGAAGGATGAGGAGGACGAGGGCGCGTTGGTGGGCATTGACGGTCACAAGGTGGACAGGTCGCCTCTCCACAATGCTGTGGAATACGCCGAAGGCTTCGCTGCCCGCCATCCGAATCTGAAGATCGGCGTTCTGCACGGCAAGATGAAGGGTGCAGACAAGGACAAGATCATGGCGCGCTATGTCTCGGGCGAGGTGCAGGTGCTGGTCTCTACTACCGTCATCGAGGTGGGCATCAATGTCCCCGCCTCCACGCTGATGATCGTGGAGAACGCCGAACGTTTCGGACTTTCCCAACTTCACCAGCTTCGGGGACGTGTGGGGCGCGGTGATGCCAAGTCTTGGTGCATTTTGGTGAGTGATACCCAAAGCGAGGATGCCAAAGCGCGTCTGAACGCGCTTTGCGACACCGCTGACGGCTATGAGATTGCCGAATTTGACTTAAAACAGCGCGGACCGGGCGATTTCTTCCCCCCTATGGGAGAGGGCGCACCCTCCGGACGCCAGCACGGACAGCTCCGTTTCCGACTTGCCTCCCTTTGCGACGACATGGCTCTCCTCCAAGCCGCCTTCGCCGCCGCTGAAGAGGAGAATTGAACATATTATATGTGGGGCGCTGCCCCGGAGCAGGGCGTAGCCCTGCTCCCACCCCGGCAGGAACCTTTTTGAAAAAGGGTTCCTGCACCTCCAAAAACTTTTATGAAAGGCGGCAAGAACTTGCCGCCTTAGTTCTTTGCCCCGCTTTCTTGGGGGAAAGCGTGCGGGGGGTGGGGCAGTGCCCCAAAAATCAATCATAATTTTCAAACTTCCATTGCTTGGTGCCGTCGGGGAGGAGTTGTGCCGGGATACCTGCTTTTTTGGCGAAGATCAGCCCGTGAAGGCGTGCGCTGTATACTTGCTCTGCGCCTGCGATGAGGCGGCAGGCAATCTCGCAGGGGAGGGCGGCAAAATAGCGATGGGAGGAGCGAGGCGGCAGATCAGGCAGAATGACCTTTGCCTGCACTCTGCGGGGCGCGGGGCGACGGGGCGACAACACGCCGATCCAAACACCACCCACCTGGGCAGAGAGCGCGGCACAGATCGCCTCGTCCTCCCGGGACATCGCCAGAAAGACCGTCCGAACTCCTCGTTTCTTTGCCGCCAAAGCGATTCCCGCCACCCTTTTTCCCGACACACCTGCCTTGGGACAGATCATAATGTAAGGAAAGCGGGGTTTCTCTCGACAGAGCGCGGCTTGTTCAAAGGGGAGAAGCGCGCAGTCGGGGAGGAAAAAGCGTGGGACGGCGGGCGCAAGCTCCGCGGCGCGGCGCAAACTGCCCGCGTCCCGCAGGAAAAACGCCCGCGCTGTGGGCAGGATCACCTTTGCTATCGTTTGGACGCCCCCTTTGACCGGATCGAGCCCGCCCATCAGCACCCATGGCTTGCCCATTGCCGCCGCCAATGCCGCCAGCGAGAGGTAACAGATCGCCGATCGGCAGGAGGTTTGGGTCTGCAGAAGCGTGCCGCCGCCCAGAACGAAGAGATCGCACGCGCCCATCGCCTTCAGCAAGGCGGGGGAGCACCGCCCGCAGGCAGGAACGCCGTGGAGTGCTTCACTTTCTGCAGGAGAAAGGGAGAGAAGCGTGACGGTGTCGCCGCTCTTTCGGATTGCCTCTATCAGACGGTCGCAGATCGCCTCGTCTCCGCAGTTGCCCCCACCGATATAGCCGCAGATCAGAATATTCACATCCTGCACCCCCCTCTTGACATTTGTTCATTGCCATGGTATACTATCCGTTAAGTATGCTTTTGCATCTATTTTAACTCTATCGGAAAGGAATATACCATGAAAATTCAACTTTCGGATCATTTTACCTATCGCAAACTGATCCGTTTCGTTTTGCCCTCCATCGTGATGATGATCTTCACCTCGATTTACGGCGTGGTGGATGGGCTGTTCGTCTCCAACTTCGTGGGCAAGACCTCATTTGCCGCCGTCAATTTCATTATGCCTGTCATTATGGTGTTCGGCGGCGTTGGATTTATGATCGGCACGGGCGGTTCTGCTATCGTAGGACAACTGTTGGGAGAAGGACGCACCGATAAAGCGCGGCGGATCTTCTCGCTGATGATCTATACCACCACAGCGTTGGGTGTGTTGCTGACCGCCATCGGCTTGCTGATCCTGCGCCCCGTAGCGGAATTGTTGGGCGCGGAAGGGAAGATGCTGTCCGAATGCGTGGCTTACGGACGTGTTTTGCTCATCGGTACCACGGCGTTTATGTTGCAAAACGTCTTCCAGAGTTTTCTCGTCACCGCGGAACGCCCCGAACTGGGACTTGGGTTTACCGTGGCGGCGGGACTTACCAACATTCTGCTGGACGGACTGCTGGTGGGTATTTTGACGTGGGGCGTGCAGGGTGCGGCAATGGCGACCGTCCTCAGTTATCTGGTAGGAGGTGTCGTCCCTCTGCTCTATTTCACCTTCAACAGACGGGGCAAACTGTATCTTGCCACCTGCAAGGTGGACGGACGGTATCTCGGCAAAGCCTTTGCCAACGGCTCTTCGGAACTGCTGACCAATCTGTCCATGTCGCTGGTGAATATGCTCTACAATTTTCAGTTGCTCCGTTTGGCGGGGGAGGACGGCGTTTCCGCTTACGGCGTGATCATGTACGTCAACTTCATTTTCGTTTCCTTCTTTATCGGCTACTCGGTGGGAACGGCTCCTATCGTCAGCTATCACTACGGCGCGGGAAATTCCCACGAACTGCGGAATCTGCGGAAGAAAAGTCTACGTTTGATCGCGGGATTCGGCGTAGTCATGCTGATGGCGGCAGAGGCACTGGCTATGCCGCTGACCAAACTGTTCGTGGGATACAACGAGGCGCTGTACGAACTGACCTTGCGGGGCTTTAGGCTCTACTCGCTGTCTTTCGCGGTCTGCGGATTCGGTATCTACGGCTCCTCCTTCTTCACCGCACTGGGCAACGGCGGCGTGTCGGCGACCATCTCCTTTTTGCGGACGCTGGTTTTCCAGCTGGCGGCACTGTTACTGCTCCCCATTTGGCTGGGAATCGACGGCGTATGGCTGGCGATCGTGGCGGCGGAGGGACTGGCGACGCTGGTGACGGTGCTTTTCCTGATTGCCAAGCGTGACCGCTACGGCTACTGATCGCAAAATAAAGGGGCTGTCGCAATAAGCCTCCTGGGCGAATTCATCTGATCTTCCGCCCCCCCAAGGCGCACAGATAGAGTCATTGGTATGCGGTAATCCTTCATTTGCTCGGAGAGGAGGGCGAAACCATGGGGACGCCGAAGTTTTCGCCTCCTCTCCCCGCAGCCACCGCTCCGCGATTGCTGCTTTTCTCTCTTCCCACTTCCATGGCTCGGCGGAAATTCTCAGAGACGCTTTATCAGCAGTCTGAAGGATCTGTCGCAAGTTCGGGAATAATTCCTATCAAACCGGCAATCTATATAAAAAACACTTGCACACATTTGTTGTGGCAAGTGTTTGATTAGTTATGGCAATGAGTCTTTCTCAAAAATCAATTTGCGGCAGTCCCTTTTCTATTGCTTATTCCGCACGGCCGTCGTCTACGGGCGCATCTGAGTCGGAGTCTTCCTCCACGATGACGATTTTGCCGTTTTCAAAATAGCCGGTGTAACTTTTGCGCTCCTCGTTCACCGACCAGGTGTAGGTGCCCATGCCGGTGATGGTGTTTTTGTAAAATTCGCCTTCGTAGAGATCGCCGTTTGCCCATTTGTAGACGCCCTTACCCGTTCGGGTATCGGCAACGAAATCGCCTTGGTAATAGGCACCGTCGGGGAAGTACATTGCGCCTTGGCCGTCTTTGGCGTCGGCGGCATACTCGCCGATGTAGCGGGTGCCGTCTGCCCAGATGTAGGTGCCTTCACCGTCTCGCATATCATTCACGTACCCTCCGGTGTAGGAATCGAAGGTGCCGTCGGGCAGGGGTGCCCATTTGTAGACTCCCTGACCGTTCTTTTTGCCGTCGGAAAACTCGCCCACGTATTGGTCGCCGGAAAGATAGGTGTAGGTGCCTTCTCCCTCCATGACGTCGAAGCAGAATTCGCCCACGTAAACATCACCGCCGGCGTAGGTCATCTTTCCTTCCCCGTGACGGAGGAAGTAGACGGTCTCGCCCTCGTAAACATCGCCGGTGGAATACGTGAGGGTAAGCACCCAGGTTTCCAAGGTGTGGGTGCCGTCAGCCGCTTTGCCGTCGGTGACTTCGGCGGTGGTGCCGTCGGCATAATAGACGGTTCCGCTGATGGGTACGCCGTCCAGAACTTTGCCTAAAAACTTGATGTCCCCGTGATCGGAGGTGGGATAGGTCTGATAGCGCAGACCGGAGGAGAGCAGGATACCGGCGAATACGCCTACCGCGGCAAGCGCCGTCACGATGATACCTGCGATATACAAACGCACGTTCAAGCGTTTTTTAGAGATACGGGCCATGAAGACCTCCCGTGTTTAATATAGATGGATACTGCTGATGAGATCGGGCAACCAAATGCAAGCCACCACAGCCAGCGCGAAAAGTACCACTGCCGAAATGAGCAACGTAAAAATATCGGATCCTTTGTCGTCGTACCGCAGCTGTGCCTGAATGCGCCGCTCCTCGGGGACGTAAAACTTGCCGAGATTCAGATCCAGTGCTTTTTCGCGGGCGCAATAGAGGCGACCGTCTTCGCCGGTGCGGTAATTGTCGTCCACTTCCCACACCATTTTGCGCAGGGCGCTTTGCTTTTGCAGTTGTCTGCGAACCAGAACTTTCTTCTGATAGCCCAGTTCTTCCAGCGTCAGGGCATTGTCAGCAGACAGCGCGCCTTTGCTGATGATCAGACGAACGAACTTGCCCATCACCTTTTTCTGATAATAATACAAGACCGTCGCCAACATAAAGCCGATGTACATCGACCAAATGATCAAATTCAAACCGTCTAAATTGAAGATTTCTTCAATAAATCCTTTCTCCATGGAGAAGCTCCTTTGCTGGTGGAATACAGTTTCATTGTACCACGGATTTGGGAGCAACTTGTGAAATAAGTGTGAAATTTTTGCAAACGAGCGGTTTATTTTCGATTACAGCGGGGATTTTTTGATTTTGCCGAAGGCGCGGGGATAGGCGGTGGGGGTGGGATGGACTTTTTCAATCTCCAGAATCACCCGTCCGCCCGCATCCCCCAAAGTGAAGGCGCGTCGCAAGCGAAGCCGTCCTCCCAGCTTGGAGATGGCAGTCTCTGCTTCTGCAAGTTCCGCCTCGCCGTCGGCACCTTTCAGCGCGACGAACCGCCCGCCCACTTTCACGAAGGGCAGACACAGTTCGCAGAGGATGGGCAGGCGCGCAACAGCGCGAGAGACCACCAGATCGTACTGTTCGCGATGGTCGGGAGTTGTCGCCGCCTCTTCCGCGCGGGCAGCAAGGGTGGTGACGGGGAGCGAGAGGGTGCTTGCCATCTGCGCCACGAAGGTCAGTTTCTTGGCAGTGGAGTCCAAAGCCGTAAAACGGCAGTCGGGTCGCACGATGGCGAGAGGAAGGATGGGAAAACCTCCCCCGCAACCCACGTCCAGTATTTTCAGCGCAGTATCACCGATGTAGGGCGCGGCGGTGAGGGAGTCCGCAAAATGGCGCAGGCTTACCCCCGCCGCGTCTGTGATGGCGGTGAGGTTGGTGTGACTGTTGAATTCCACCAGTTTTTGGTAGAGCAGTTCGAATTTTGCCGCCGTCTCGGGCGTGCCGTATCGAGCAAGCTCCGGGACGGCCGTCGCGACCGTCCCGGTCAGCACGTGCAGGTAAGTATCGGTAAAAGTCATTGGATCACCGTTTTTTTGTAATGGTTTTGGGGGATTTCTCAGGAAAAGATTTTCCTGCATTGATGGCTGCAGAGGGAAAACCACTTTGCGCGTTTTCGCAATTTGTCCGCTGACCAAGGGGAACATCCCGTTACTTCCCCAGCCAGATCAAAAGCACCGAGATGTCGGCGGGGGAGACGCCCGAGATGCGGGATGCCTGCCCCACGGTGAGGGGACGGACGGCGGAGAGCTTCTGCCGCGCCTCGAGACGAAGCCCTGAAATGGCGGTGTAGTCCACATCGGCGGGGAGTTTTTTGTCCTCCAGCTTGGATTTGCGGGCTACCTCGGCAAGCTGCCGCTTGATGTAACCGTCGTATTTGATGGCGATTTCCACCGATTTCACCACGGATTTCGGGAGAATCGGACGGTTTGGATCTACTTCGGAGAGATCCTCGTAGGAAAGTTGGGGACGGCGGATCAGATCAGCGATGGATGCGCCCGTGGTGAGTGCGGGAAGCTCCCGGGAGAGGAGCAGAGCGTTGATGGCATCGCCGGGGGCGATGTGCGTGTGTTCGCAACGATCGATTTCGGCTTCGATCAGTGCCTGCTTTTGGGAAAATGCCGCAAAACGGGCATCGTCAATCAGTCCCACCCGATGTCCGTGGGGCGTGAGGCGGGCATCGGCGTTGTCTTGCCGAAGCAGGAGACGGTACTCACTGCGGGAGGTCATGATGCGGTAGGGTTCGGAGGTGCCTTTGGTCACCAGATCGTCGATCAGTGTGCCGATATAGCTGGAATCCCGGGTCAGCACCAGCGGTTCTTCGCCCTTCAACTTCAGCGCGGCATTGATGCCCGCCACCAAGCCTTGGGCGGCGGCTTCCTCATAGCCGGATGTGCCGTTGAACTGTCCCGCGCCGTAAAGCCCGGGATGTTCCTTGAACTCCAGCGTTGCCAGCATCTGGGTGGGATCGGCACAGTCGTATTCGATGGCGTAGGCGGTGCGCATGACGATGGCATTCTCGAAGCCCTCGATGGAATGGAGCATCTCCATCTGCACTTCCTCGGGAAGAGAGGAGGAAAAGCCCTGAATGTACATTTCTTTGGTATCTTTGCCGCAAGGCTCCACGAAAAGCTGGTGCCGTTCCTTGTCGGCAAAGCGCACCACCTTGTCCTCGATGGAGGGGCAGTAGCGGGGACCTGTGCCTTGGATCACGCCGCCGTAAAGGGGCGAGCGGTGCAGATTGGCCTTGATGATCTCGTGAGTGCGGGCGTTGGTGTAGGCGATGTGGCAGGGGATTTGGGGAAAATCGCGGAAGGCATCGAGATCGGTGCGGGTGGAGAAGGGAATCGCCTCCGCTTCGCCCTCCTGCACTTCCAGTTTGGAATAGTCGATGGAATCGGCGTGAATGCGGGGAGGAGTGCCGGTCTTAAAGCGCATCAGACGGATGCCCGCCGCCTCCAGACTTGCGGAGAGCGCCTTAGCGGCGGTCATGCCGTCGGGACCTTCCTCCGCGATCGCCTCACCGGTGATGGTGCGGGAGGAGAGGTAGGTGCCGGTGGCAAGGATGACTGCATCGGCATCCCAGCGTGCGCCGTATTGGGTGACGACGCCACAGGCTTTTTTGCCCCCGTCAAAGCAGACCTCCACGATCTGCCCTTGTCGGAGGGTCAGTTTCGGCGTGTTTTCCAGCACTTTTTTCATATATGCGCGGTAGAGCAGACGATCCGCCTGCACCCGCTTGGAGTGAACTGCGGGGCCTTTGCCTAAATTCAGCGTCCGCGATTGGAGGGTTACGCGGTCTGCGGCGTATCCCATTTCGCCGCCCAGCGCGTCGATCTCGTAGACCAGATGTCCCTTGCCCGTTCCGCCGATGGCGGGATTGCAGGGCATATTGCCCACCGCATCCAGCGACAGCGTGAACAGGATGGTATCAAGTCCCATCCGCGCGGTGGCAAGCGCCGCTTCGATGCCTGCGTGTCCGGCGCCCACTACCGCAACTTGTGTTTTTCCGGCATAGTATGTTTGCATAGATTTTCTGAATGGGAGCCTGTCCATGAAAGGTTCCCGGACTCTCTTTAGACTTGGATAAGCGCGGCAAAAACTTGCCGCGCGTTTTTTTATAAAACGCACGGATCGTGCGCTTTGCATATTTTTATAAAACGCACGGATCGTGCGCTTTGCGTATTTTTTAAAACCCACAGGTCGTACGATTTACATAATTTTTTATACACGGATCGTGCGCTTTGCAAAAGCCTTTCCCGCTTTTTCTTTGGCAGGAGAAGGCGCAAAGAAAAAGCTTGGCAAAAAGAAACGTCATGGGAGAGTTTCGCGCTCTGCGGAAAGCGAGCAAGGCTCCGCGCCTTGGATGGCAACGCCTTTTGAAAAAGGCGGACGAAAACTTTTTGGGGGTAATAACCACCCGGCATAATTGCAAAGCAATTTTGCTGATCATAAGTTCTTTGGAAGCTCGAAACCTTTCTTTCAAGAAAGGTTTCGAAAAATCCCAAAATTAAAACTCAGCGTTGCCGGTGGTGCGGGGGAAGGACTCTACGTCGCGGATGTTGGACATACCGGTGACGTACATGATCAGTCGTTCGAAGCCCAGACCGAAGCCTGCGTGGCGAGTGCCGCCGTACTTGCGCAGTTCGGCATACCAGCCGTAAGTGTCCTTGTCCAGACCGAAAGTCTCGAAGGCGCGATCCAGATAGTCAAGGCGTTCCTCGCGCTGAGAACCGCCGATCAGTTCACCAACGCCGGGAACCAGCAGATCCACTGCGGCAACGGTCTTGTTGTCGTCATTGAGGCGCATATAGAAGGCCTTGATCTCTTTGGGCCAGTTGGTGACGAAGACGGGTCTGCCGAAGACCTTCTCGGTCAGATACCGCTCATGTTCGGTCTGCAGATCGTTGCCCCAGCCTACGGGATATTCAAACTTTTCACCGCACTCCTCCAGCAGTTTCATGGCATCGGTGTAGGTGATCTCGGCGAAATCGCTGTTGACGATGTTTTCCAGACGGGCGATCAGTCCTTTGTCCACCCGCAGGTTGAAAAATTCCAATTCTGCGCGGCATTCGTCCAGCAGTCCGCGGATGACGTACTTCAACATTGCTTCAGCCAGCGCCATGTCGTCCTTCAGATCGGCAAACGCGATCTCGGGCTCCAGCATCCAGAACTCTGCCGCGTGGCGGGGGGTGTTGGAACGCTCTGCGCGGAAGGTAGGACCGAAGGTATAGACCTTACCGAAGGCCATGGCGTAGGATTCTACATTCAGCTGACCCGAAACGGTCAGGGACGCTTCCTTGCAGAAGAAATCCTGGGAGTAGTCCACGGTGCCGTCGGGGTTGCGGGGAGGGTTCTCCAGATCCAGCGTAGTCACGCGGAACATATCGCCTGCGCCCTCGCAGTCGGAGGTGGTGATCAGAGGAGTATGCACATACACGAAACCGTTCTCGTGGAAGAAGCGATGCAAAATCTGCGCCGCTACGCTGCGAACGCGGAACACTGCGGAGAACAGATTGGTGCGGGGGCGCAGATGGGGCTTGGTGCGGAGAAATTCCAGGGACTGTCCTTTTTTCTGCATGGGATAGTCGGGGGTGGACGCACCCTCGATCTCGATCTCGTCGGCTTTCAGTTCAAAGGGCTGCTTGGCATCGGGAGTCATTTCCAGTTTGCCCTTGACGATCAGTGCGGCACCGACATTCTGCTTGGCGATGACCTTGTAGTTGGAGAGTTTTGCGTCTTCGAAGACGACCTGCAGGTTGGGAAAGCAGGAGCCGTCGTTCAGTTCGATAAAGCCGAATGCGTTGGAGGCGCGGATGGTGCGGCACCAACCGCAGACGGTGATCTCTTGTTCGGTGAATGCCTCGGGGGAGGCGAAAATTTCTTTGATGGTAATGCGATCCATAATCGTTGTCCTTCTTTCTCCTCTCGGCAGAGAGGATTTTTAGTAAAATGGTTGGTTTGTTCTATTCACAGAATGCATTCCGCTTAGTAGAGAGGAAACATTTTTGAAAATGATAGAGTGGTTTAGTTGCCCGAATGCGCCTTGTCGGGTTGGGTGTCCGATAAGGTTCGGAGCGACCGCACCTTGGCGACGATCGCCTCTGCATCAATGCCCATGGCGGCACGGATGGTGCGCCCTTTTTCGGAAGCGGCGAAGGGGTCCTCAATGGCGACGATGCGCAGGGGATTTTGAACCCCGCGCTCGGCAAGTGCTTCTCTCAGAAGCATTCCCAGACCGCCCGCTTTGATTCCTTCTTCCAACACGAGAATGGGAGCAGATGGGCTGATCTGCAGATCTCGGAGTGCATCGGCAGGTGCGCCGATGGGGAGCAGTTGCTCCAATAAAATAATGGTACAAGTTATCTTCTCCTCCGAGAGGAGATTTCGTGCCCGTATCGCTTCGTCGTAAATCCGACCGTAGGTGACGATCGCGCAGTCGCTGTCGGCGACAGTCTCCCGATCACGGCGGAAGGGATATTCGCCGTAAGGGAAGATCGCGCCTGTGGGTGCGGGTGACGCGTTAGGATAGCGGATGCAGGCGGGATGCCCGGAGTCCAGCGAATCGGTCAGCGCCCGATTCAGCGAATCAAAATCGGCGGGTGCCCACAGGGGAATGTTCGGGATCTGCCCCAAAAACGCCACGTCGAAGATGCCGTGATGGGTTGGTCCGTCGCCGGCGGCAAGTCCCGCGCGGTCAATGCAAACGGTGACCGGCAGATCCTGCAGGGCGATGTCGTGAATGAGATTGTCGTAGCCCCGTTGCAGGAAGGTGGAGTAAACGGTGAACACGGGGCGCATCCCCTCGGCGGCAAGACCTGCGGCGAATACCAGCGCGTGTTCCTCGGCGATTCCTACATCGAAGAAGCGGTTGGGATAACGGATTGCGAAATCCGCAATGCCGCACCCTTCTGCCATGGCGGCGGTGATAGCGCAAAGCTTTTCGTCGGTTTTGGCGCGCTGACAGAGCAGCCTGCCGATTTCGGCGGAAAAATTATAGGCGGGAGCCTTGTTGCCCGGAAGAATACCGTGATACTCGTGGGGCGAGGTCTCGGCGGGCGTGTAACCCTTGCCCTTGACCGTTTTGATGTGCAGAATGGTCGCTTGTCCCTCGGAGCGGGCTTCGCGGAGCATATTACGGATGGCAACGAAATCATTCCCGTCCACAGGCCCCAGATAATACAGCCCCATATCCTCGAAGTAATTGCTCTTGAAGAAAAAGTTTTTGGCGGATTGTTTGATGTCCCGCAGTCCGCGGAAAAGAGGTTCGCCGATCAGTGGGATCTTTCGAATGAAGCGGCGGGTGGCTTTTTTGGTCTTGTGATAGCGGGGGGAGCGTCTGATCTTGGCAAGATGCTCCGCAAAATGACCGCGGGTGGGGGAGATGGACATCTCGTTCTCATTGAGGACGATGAGAAGCGGGAGTGTGGGATCAATATTGTTCAGCGCTTCGTGAACAAGTCCACCGGTAAAGGCACCGTCGCCCACGATGGCAACGGTGTAAGCGTTGCGACCGGCAAGCTGATCTGCCACGGCGAAGCCCAGAGCGGCAGAAACGGAGGTGGAGGAGTGTCCGGCGCCGAAGGGATCGTAAACCGACTCGCTTCGTTTGGTAAATCCCGATAGCCCGCCGGGGGCGCGAATGGTGTCGAACCGGTCGCGACGCCCGGTCAGCAGCTTGTGGACGTAGCATTGATGCCCCACGTCAAAGATCAGATGATCCGTGGGAGTGTCAAACACCTGATGGAGCGCGACGGTCAGTTCTACCACTCCCAGATTGGAAGCCAGATGACCGCCGGATTCGGTGACGTGCGTCACCAGATAGGAGCGAAGTTCGCCGCACAACCGAATCAGTTCATCATCGCTCATACTTTTCAGATCGGCGGGGGAATGGATCCGCTCCAAAACGGAATCGTTCGTATTCATTTTGTGCAATCTCAATATAACCGGAAAAGAAATTCGGGCGCAAAACGCCGTCTACAATATTATAAAGCATAGAAGGCGATTTGTCAACCGTTTTGCGAAAAAAGCAGGCTCCCAAAAGTAATATAATATATAAAAAGGAAGGATAATGCGTGGAACACGGTCGCTTGAGTCGGGTACGTATGGAATCCGCCTAATTAAACGGGCTTTTTGCCCAAACCGCTTGTTAAAAGTGCTGAAGTGAAAAAAGTAGGAAAAAGGTATTGACAAACGGAAAAGTGTATGCTATAATAGCCAA
>JBJDZI010000130.1:0-27245 GCA_051867925.1 Eubacteriales bacterium | reverse complement strand
GGGACAGTTCCCTCTGGAGCTTTTGCAGTTTCGCTTCTGATTCCCTGTAGTAATGGGGGTAGTTGGCTTTCCTGCCCTCACTGTCTGCATAGAAATCATGCTGGGAATAGTCCAGCCCCAAGAAGGA
The DNA here is from genome assembly GCA_051867925.1 of Eubacteriales bacterium. Lineage (GTDB taxonomy): Bacteria > Bacillota > Clostridia > Oscillospirales > CAG-272 > CAKSQF01. The sequence goes on along the minus strand of JBJDZI010000130.1, from coordinate 27,118 downwards.
CAACTCATCCAGGATCGAAGCATCGTCGTTTATGGCTGCTTCCCGGATCCGCATATCCATGGTAATGGTCCGTTCATAACTAATGCTGACGAAGATCCTGCCATCCGTATCCATGGAAACGGTCGCATTCTTTATCACGGCATCTTTCGGCATCCGAAGCTGGCGAAATTCCCCAAAGGAACCAAAACCGCAGACGGAAGGGAAGTGGTCTTTGCTTTCGTAGGGGACGGCAGTATCAAACAACAACTGGTGCAGATCAAGAAAAACCATCACATGGACAACGTGGTCTTCATCCCTTATCAGGATAAAGCCGATCTGATCTACAGTCTCAACGCCGCCGATGCTCATTGGTGCGTCAGCGCCAAGGGCATCAAGGGCGTATCGGTGCCCAGCAAGCTCTACGGTGCCATTGCCACCGCAAAACCCATCCTTGCCGTGCTGGAGGAGGGCGCAGAAGCCCGTCTGATCGTCGAAGAGACCGGGTGCGGCCTCCTTTCCACCCCCTGTGAATATGACGCTATGCTGGCAAATTTGCAGGTTCTGTTGAACATCGCAGGAAGCGAGGAGGAGAAAGCCATGGGAGAGCGGGGACGGGACTATCTTGTGAAGCATCTGACCAAAGACGTGTCCATCGCAAAATATACCGAAGAGATCCTTGCGATCCCCAAGCGGTAACGGGAAGGAGAGCCTATGAACAGCAATTATTATAAGCTGATGCTGAAATGGATGAAAGTCCGCTACGGAAAAGGACTGCTGCTGAAGGGCTGTCCTCTGATCTACAACAAGAAAGGGGCTACCCTTACCATCGGTGAAAACGTGACGGTCAAAAGCAGTTTTCTCAGCAATTTAGTGGGACTGTACAGCCGCACCGTCATCTGCACCCGAACACCCGAAGCGAAGATCGTGATCGGGGATAACGTGGGAATTTCGGGTGCCACCATCTATGCCCGCACTTCTATTACCATCGGCGATAACACCTGCATCGGCGGAAACACCAAGATCCTCGACAACGATTTTCATCCCATCGAATGGGAAGAACGCAACCGTCTGATGCAAACGAAAGTGGGTCCCGAAGAAAATGATCTCATCCCAGCAAAGCCCATCGAGATAGGCAGGAACTGCTTCATCGGATGCAATGCCATTATCCTGAAGGGAACGGTTCTCGGCGACGGTTGTGTGGTGGGCGCAGGTGCGGTGGTGGCAGGCAAGTTCCCCCAAAACTGTGTAATCGCAGGCAATCCTGCTAAGGTGATCCGCACGCTGGGGGCATCGGAGGAGACGCCCAATGACTGATCTTACCGTGATTATCCTCACCAAAAACGAGGAGAAGAACATCGAAAAGTGCATCCGCTCTCTGAAAGACCTTCCGAGGCGCGTGGTGCTGATCGACAGCGGGTCCACCGATTCTACCGCCGACCTTGCCCGCTCGCTGGGGGCAGAGGTGGTGGAGCATCCCTTTGAAAGCCACGCCGCCCAGTTCAACTGGGCGCTGGAAAACATCCGCCTCGATACCGAGTGGGTGATGCGGCTGGATGCAGACGAAGAACTGCTTCCTGAATTGGTCACCGAGCTCACGGAGCGGCTTCCCGCACTCGAGCAGCGAGTGACCGGAATGATCCTGCGCCGCCGTGTCTACTTCCTCGGTCGCTGGCTAAAGCACGGCGGCAAGTATCCCGAACTGCTTCTGCGGATATTCCGCCGCGGGCATGGTCGCTCCGAGATGCGGCAAATGGACGAGCATTTGGTGGTATTGGACGGTGAGACCGTGACATCGAAGTGCGATTTTCTGGATAACAATCAAAAGAGCCTTGAATGGTGGATTGCAAAGCACAATTGGTACAGCAACAAGGAAGTGCTGGACTGTCTCGTTAGCGGGGACGAGGATGCCGTGGACGGAGGTTCCTCCTCCGGACAGGCGCGTGCCAAGCGAGTCATCAAAAAGCACGGGTATTATAAATTGCCCCGCTTCTTCCGCGCACACCTGTATTTTATCTATCGCTATTATTTCCGCCTTGGCTTTCTGGACGGCAAAGAAGGGAAGATCTACACGTTCCTCCAAGCCTATTGGTATCGCTTCTTGGTGGATGCCAAACTGTATGAATGCGAAAAGCTGGGGATCGCGCCCGAGGAGCAGAAAGATCTCAAGAACTGAAAACCTGCCGCTCTGTGACTTGGAGCGGCAGGTTTTTTACAAATATGAACGGTTATTTTATTGGTTTTGCCCATTGACAGAGATACGGGAATTCTGTATAATGGCAGTATAGAAAACATAAGGCGGTATGAGTATGAAAAAACTCAAGTGGAAAAATTTTCTCCTACTGACTGTGGCGGGCATCATCAACGCCGTCGGTGTCACGCTCTTTTTGGCACCCGTGAATCTGTTTGACAGCGGAATGTCGGGCACGGCAATGTTGCTCAATAACATCACTCCCGAATTTCTGACCCTAAGCCTGTTTCTCATCGTGCTGAACTTCCCCTTCTATCTGATCGGATACAAGAAACTGGGACTTGACTTCGTGATCTATTCGCTATACGCCATCGCCGTGTATTCGATCATGTCCTTCCTGTTCCAATCGGTACTGCCCATCGACTATACCGACGGTTCCCCGATCACCGGACTGGACAGATTGCTGACTGCCATCTTCGGAGGTCTGATCTCGGGTATCGGCAGCGGACTTGTCATCCGTTTCGGCGGCGCCATCGACGGTGTAGAAGTAATCGCCGTCCTGACCGCCAAAAAAATCGGTATTTCCGTCGGCACCTTTGTGATGATCTATAACGTCATCCTTTACAGCGTTTCCGCGCTGGTATACTCCAGCTGGGAGATCCCGCTGTACTCGGTGATCGCTTATATGGTCGGTATCAAGGCGGTGGACTTTATCGTGGAAGGTCTTGACAAAGCAAAAGCAGTCTACATCATCACCGAAAAAACCACGCAACTGCCCACACTTCTTTCCGAAGAACTGGGCAGAGGCGTGACAATTTTGGATGCGCAGGGCGTGTACTCTAAGAATCGCAAAACGATGATCTACTGCGTGGTCAACCGCTTCGAGATCAATCGCGTAAAGCGTTTGGTGAAAGAAGTGGACGATTCCGCGTTCGTCACGGTCAACGATATCAGCGAAACGGTTGGCGGCAGCTCCATGCGCTGGCGGCTGAGTCGGTAAAGGATACGCGTCTGCGGGAAGCCTTTGCAGATGCTCAATACGTAAATAGAAAAGAGAGAAGCACGAATGCTTCTCTCTTTTGCATTTAAGCGGTAGCCTTATGCCTTGTCGATAGAACCGAACAGCTCCATCTTTTCTTTGATGGTTGCCTTGATTGCTTCAAAACCGGGAGCCAGAAGTTTTCTGGGGTCGAAGCCCTTGCCCTGAAGATCCTTACCTGCTTCGATGTAGGCACGGGTTGCTTCCTGGAATGCCAGCTGGCACTCAGTGTTAACGTTGATCTTGGAAACGCCCAGAGAAATTGCCTTCTTAATCATATCAGCGGGAATGCCGGTACCGCCGTGGAGAACCAGAGGCATCTCGCCGACCTTCTCAGATACTGCTGCGAGGGTTTCGAAGGACAGACCCTGCCAGTTTGCGGGGTACTTGCCGTGGATGTTGCCGATGCCTGCTGCAAGCATATCAACGCCCAGATCAGCGATCATCTTGCACTCGTTGGGATCTGCGCACTCGCCCATACCAACAACACCGTCTTCTTCGCCGCCGATGGAGCCGACTTCTGCTTCCAGAGACAAACCCTTTTCAGCGCAGACCTTAACCAACTCGGTGGTCTTTGCGATGTTCTCTTCGATGGGATAATGAGAACCGTCGAACATGATGGAGGAAAAGCCTGCTTCGATGCACTTGTAGCAACCCTCGTAGGTGCCGTGATCCAGATGCAGAGCAACGGGAACGGTGATCTTCAGTTCGTCGATCATAGCCTTGACCATGTCGGCAACGGTCTTGAAGCCGCACATATACTTGCCTGCGCCCTCAGATACGCCGAGGATGATGGGGGAGTTGCATTCCTGCGCGGTGAGCAGAGCTGCCTTGGTCCACTCCAGATTGTTGATATTGAACTGACCCACTGCGTAATGGCCGGCTTTCGCCTTGGTGAGCATTTCTTTTGCGGAAACTAACATTTTTATATCTCCTTTGAATGGTTGATGATTCTATTATACACCATTCAGCCGAAAAAGGGAAGACCTAAATTGAAAAAAATTTCACAAATTTCGAATTTTTTTGCATTTCATCTGCAAAGATCTGCCGAGATTGGCAAGATAATCGAAAAAATCCGAAAAAGACGGTTGCAATCCGGCAGAGTCTATGGTATAATGAACGAGCCTGCTTCGCAGTTTCTGCTACGAAGCGTATTTTTCAGCGAAGGAATGTAAAAATGAAAGAAAACAAAATGGGCACAATGCCGGTCGGGAAACTGCTTCTGACCATGTCTTTGCCGATGATCATCTCCATGCTGGTGCAGGCACTCTACAATGTCGTGGATACCTACTTCGTCTCGCAGATCAGCATCGACGCGGTGACCGCACTCTCCAACGCCTTTCCCATACAGAATCTGATGATCGGCGTGGCGACCGGATGCGGCGTGGGTATCAATGCACTTTTGTCCAAAGCTTTGGGAGAGAAGAATCACCCGCTCGCCAACAAAGTGGCGGCAAACGGTGCGTGGCTTTCGATTGCAGGATTCGGACTGTTTCTGATCTTCGGACTGTTCTTCACCAATATTTATATGAATGCCATGACAGATAAAGATACGGTTGCACAGATGGGCGCAGAATATCTGACGATCTGCTGTGCGTTCTCCTTTGGTATTTTCGGCGAGATCCTGTTCGAGCGGTTGATGCAATCCACAGGCAGAACTGTATTCACCATGTTTACCCAAGGAGCCGGTGCCATCATCAATATCGTTCTGGACCCTATCCTGATCAAGGGCTGGGGCACGATTCCCGCTATGGGTGTGAAAGGCGCGGCGTGGGCTACCGTCATCGGTCAGATCGCTGCGTTTGTGATCGCGCTCGTGCTGAACCAATGTTTCAACAAAGAAATCGCCCTGCAGAAGTCCTTCAGAAAACCGGACTTACGAATGTGGGGCAAGATTATGAGCATCGGTTTCCCCTCTATCATCATGGTAGCGATCGGATCGCTGATGACCGTTTGCATGAATCAGATTCTCAAGAGCATCGATGTCACAGAGGTTTCCGTGGCGGTATTCGGCATTTATTTCAAATTGCAATCGTTCGTGTTCATGCCTGTCTTCGGACTGAACAACGGATTCATTCCCATCGTAGCCTACAATTACGGCGCACAAAACCGTAAACGAATGATAAAGGTCATCCGCTGTGCGGTGCTCACCGCCTTCTGTATTATGACGGTAGGATTTATCATCTTCCAGATCATCCCCGACAAACTGCTGATGATCTTCAAACCGACGAATGGAAACGTGGAAGACCTGCTTCGCTTCGGTATTCCCGCGTTGCGTACGATCAGTATTTGCTTCCCGTTTGCGGCGATTTGTATTATCATGGGGTCGGTTTTTCAAGCGTTGGGAAAATCCATCAATTCGATGCTGGTTTCGATTGCAAGACAACTGGCAGTGCTGATTCCCGTTGCGTTCTTACTGTCGCTGAGCGGATCGGTAACAACGGTCTGGTGGGCATTCCCCATTGCAGAGATGGCATCACTGGCAACGAGCGTATTGCTGTTTGTAAAACTGTACAAAAAAGTCATTCAACCTATACCTGAGGGGGCAGAGTAATGAGAATCGGAATCATCGGCACCTTTTGGCTGAGCGAGACTTTTGCCAAGGCGGTCACTCGGGTGGAAGGCGTGAAGGTGGGGGCGGTTTGCTCCCGTTCCCTTGAAAAGGCGAAATCATTTGCCGCGGTCAACGCGCCGTGGGCTATCTGCTACGACGATCCAGCAATTCTTGCGTCAGATGGGCAGATTGACGCAGTCTATATCGCCACGCCCAACGCGACGCATTACGCTTTGTCCAAACAAATGCTGACGGCAGGCAAACACGTCCTTTGTGAAAAGCCTATCTGCGTGCATCCCAAGGAATACGAGGAACTGCTCGCCATCGCCAAAGAACGCAATCTGGTCTACCTGGAAGCCATGATGAACGCCCATCTGCCGCAACTGAAGTTCCTGCAGAAAGCCATCAGTGAGGCGGGAGCGATCGTTTCTGCAAGGCTCGACTTCTCCCAACGCTCCTCCAAAATCGACCGTGTGCGAAAAGGAGAGGTCTTCTCGACTTTCTCCAAAGCATCCTGCGGTGGCGCGTTGATGGATCTCGGCGTTTACTCCGTCTATATAGCACTGCAACTTTTCGGCTACCCAAATATGGTGAATGCATATGCAACGCCAATCTGCGACGTGGACGGAACGGATACTGTGATTCTCGGCTACGATCGCTGTCAAGTAGTGCTGACGATGTCCAAATTGGCGGAAAGCCGCATTCGTTCGGAAATTATATGTGAAGGCGGAACGCTGACGCTGGGGCTTCTTTCCCGCTTGCAGGAAATAGATTATTATCCGCACGACGGTGAGAAAACCTCCATTTTCGGTCGGAGCGACTTTGCCGAAAGTATGACTTGGGAGATCAAGGATTTTCTTTCATATACAAACGGAGCGAATTACAGCGATATGCAACGGCTTTCGAGAGACAGCGTTCGTTTGCTTACCGAAATTCGGGAAAAAATCGGATATTATATCTGAATACCGATTGTGAGTCGCAATCTAATTTCATAAAAATCAAACGACTTTCATAAAAATCAAACGACCGATGAAGTTCGCTTCATCGGTCGTTTTTTGTGCTGTCGGCAATAAATCGCCATTGCCGCTCCCGATCCACAGGATCAGCATAGTCAATCCCCACTCTGCAATCGGTCCGATAGGGAAGCGTGACCCCGTCATCCTCCAGCCAAAGTTCGTCGGAGACGGTCAAATCAGTTGCATTCAGCCCGCAGTCAATGGACATCGCCTTGGTCAGCCGTCCGGGACCAACAAAACCTTCAATACCGCGAATCAAAACCGCCTCGGGGTGACCTTCGGCTCCGCTGACCACATTCAGCAAGCTGTGGATGCCGTAGCATAGGTAAACGTAAGCATACCCACCTTGCAGATATAGCGGCGCATTGCGAGGCGTCTTTCCGCGATGCGCATGACAGGCGGAATCTTCTTCTCCGAGATAGCATTCGGTCTCGATGATTCTGTATCGCAGAACGCCATCATCGGTTCGACGGCATAACAGTTTGCCCAGCAAAAGAGGAGCCAGCCGATTAGCAGGGAGCATGAATAGGGAAGTGTCCATCCGCATGATACTGTACCTCCATATGATTCTTGCGTATAATCTCATAACCAGTATAACCGATTTGTTTGAAAAAGTCAAGTTTCTTTTTCAAAAAGGCTTGACAATTATATCTAATTGTGATATAATAAAAATACGATATATATCCAAACTTAATATGTTTACAAAATATGTGCCAACTGTGCAAAACTTATCTGTATCCGATTGTGATATACGGAAAAGCAGGGCGAACTGTTGATAATTTTGCTGTATCGCAAACGAATACACACTGTATCCAAACCAAATATGTTGAAAAGAGGTTAAAAATTGTGGATATTTCTGCATTGGAAAAGGCGTATTTGCCTATGAGCGAATCAATGTTTTATATTATGCTTTCTTTGCATGAGCCGCGGCATGGCTACGGGATCAGCAAATACACGTCCGAGCTAACCGAAGGTCGGGTGAAACTCAGTTGCGCTACCTTATATAATACGCTGGGCAAACTGCAGGCAAGCGGTGTGATCTGCGTATTTGATGATTCCGGAAATCGGATCACTTATGAATTGACTTCTCGCGGACGCGCGTTGCTCCGATCCGAAATTGCAAGACTGCGTAGACAAGCCGCTGACGCCGAGGCGGTCGCTTCCGAAATCTGATCGTTAAAATAGTTTCAAATATTACCTTCGCTACCTTGATCTTCCATGGAAGATATTTTGCATTGCCAAAGGTTGCTCAATCTGTTAAAATAATAGCAGAGTCATAAAAAGGAGGTAATTCATGAAGAAAACTATCAGACTCGAAAGAATGTTTGGATTTCTGCGAATCGGTCGCGGAAATCGCCGCCGAATCTTTGCCATTGCAATCGCCGCAATGATGCTGATCTTGCCGATGTCCTTGCAGACATCTGCCGCCAATGTCAGCGTTGAAGTCAACGGCAGATCCCTGTACGCCGATCAGAATCTTCTGAAATCGGGGATTACATATGTTCCGCTCCGAGCTTTTGCGGATGCCGTTTACGATGGATTTACCATTAGTTGGAGCGGTGTGACCCGTACTGCAACCGTGCGACACGCTGAATTTGTCTTGAAAGCGCGTGTGGGTGATCGCTATGTTACGGCAAACGGCGAGCGAATCTATTCGACTGTATCCAATCTTTTGATTGCCAATCGGATTTTCGTGCCCGTGCGCAGTCTGTGTACCGCCATGGGGCTTGACGTCAATTGGAACAGTTCCAGACGACTGGTGACTGTCAGCGGACGGTTCGGCTCAGCTGGAGAGAATAATTCGCCCGTAGGAAGCGTTCCCGAAGTCGGCGATTCCGATACCAACGCAGAGGTGAATTCCACCGATCTGTATTGGCTTGCGCGGATCATTCACGCAGAAAGCTCCGGTGAGCCGATGGCAGGCAAGATCGCAGTCGGAACGGTCATTATGAATCGTGTCAAGAGTTCGATGTATCCGAATACAATCTACGATGTGATTTTTGATCGAAAACACGGTACGCAGTTTACACCGGTTGCCAGTGGCACGATTTATAACGATCCGAGTGCTGACAGCATCGAAGCCGCACGTCGTGTGTTGAACGGTGAGCGCACCGATTCACGGATTCTGTTTTTTGTCAATGAGAAGCTGGCGCCTAACAATTGGATCTCACAAAACAGAACTTACATTATCACGATTGGAAATCATAAATTTTACGCGTAACGTGCGATAAATCCTTCGTGCATAACGATACGGTCGGTGCGCGAGGATACCCCTATAAAACAGAAACTCCTCTTGAGCATTAGGCTCCCGAGGAGTTTCTCTTGTATTTTCCTTCCCGCAATTGTACAAAATTTGCATTTTGTACAATTGAGCTATCCGCGCAATTGGACTCTACGCCCCTGCTGAGGCTCTCCGCTCCTGCCCATGCTGGCTTGGTAGCAATGGGCGTTTGCTTTTTCCGCTGGCGCGGCTCGCCACAGCTCAGCCCCCCCTTCGGGGCTGGCTTCGCCCGGCTCGACCGCTGGCGGCGCCGCCTACGGGCGCGGCAGGACTGTTTCATCAATCACTTTTTTCACGGCAGCACAAATTTGTTTCCAAATTACGAACAGTCCGTTGCAAATCCGTGACTATTTTGTAAATATCCCGAAGCAGGGCGAGGATTTCGCCCTGCTTTTCGCTTTTGGGAGCGTCTGAAATCACATCGGAGAGCGCATACAGGAGCGTGACACCTGAATCGTCGTGCTGGAGTTCTTTTTTGACGTGATCCAGCCCGTGAGCGTGGAAATCTTCCACGGCGTAGGACTTGCGAGCACTGTGCGGAGAGATTTGCCCTTCCACCCCAAGCCGTTTACACACCTTTTTCAGGTCTTTGTAAACCGTACTGCGCGTGCGGTGTCCTGTCTTGGTCTTGTATCGCCCTTCGAAAATCCAGTCATTACCGGAAATACGCCGAAGAGCGGCGGCAAGCCGCTTGGAAAGCGTCTTAACGCCGCTCTTGCCTGTTTTCTCTGCCGTGTAGGAGAGCTTACAGCCCCTCAAATCCCACGGGCGGCACTTCAGAACATCACCGATGCGAAGCCCGGTTTCAAGGCTCACGCGCAAAGCTAAGCCATTCTCATACTGCATGGAATTGATGAGTAAGCGGAACGCATCCGAGTTGACATAATCACTGCGCATCGGCGGTTCGAGTCCCCTTTCCTAAAAATGTTGACTCAGCATCGGGAACTGCACGCGCAAGCCCTGGCAGGCTCTTAGAGCCGCTCAGGAAGGCTTTCAACGCATCACCGGCAAGAACCTTGCACCCACCGTTCGCGCCTTTCAGAGCGAAAGCAGGTGCGTCTACGGCGGCATAATCGATATTGCCGTAAATGTAAATAGGCTTTACCAAATCGCCGCCCGCCAAGAAATACCGCCCGCCGATCCGCTGACCGCCCTGTTTGCGCATATACTTGAAGATATACCCGGCACAGGCTTTGGACGCTTCCGCGCCGGTAACCCGAATAGCTGTAGTGAAGCCGAACGGAAAGTCGGCAATATTGTAGACGGTCTTCCCGTTCCGGTAGAGCTTGCCGCCCGTGCGGGGATTGACGGCATTCGCCAGCTTCAAGCCAGATTCATTCATAAGACCGTGAAAATGGATAGAATGCCCATCGTGATGGTATTCGGGACACAGAACATATATCAGCCCACGCCGACGGACTCGGTTGTCCAACCAGTCATTGATCCTATGGACGATCTGATCCCAACTCTGACGGTCGACCGCTTCGGGGTCAAAGGTCAGAGTGACGAACATATCAAGATCAGGGTTGCAACGTATGTAATCATATGCACGCTTTTGCGCGCGGTTCCAGCTTTGAACAGAACCGCTACGGTCAGCTGTTTCCGTTTTCTCCCGATCTTCCCCGCCCTTCTCCGTAGGCGGGGAGAACTCCTTCCACTCGTCGCTAAATTCAACCTTAGATGGGTTGAAAATGTGATCCTCTGCAACCATCAGTTCCACCGGGTCGTCCGATCCGGGGTAGAATTTCATGCGAGAGGTGTAGCAAAGAGACTCTCGGGTAAGTTTGCCATAAGCCATAATTTTGTTCGGAGAACCTGCGGTTCTCCTGCCGATGTTTGGTGGTAGTCTGACGGAATACAATCCTATAAATCAAGTATAGTAGAATCGGCGGTAGCCGTTTGAAGCCTGCCGGCAGGCGCGCAAGACGCGCCCGGTCTGGGTGACGCAGGGGCGCGCTCGTCGGTCGTGCGGCGAGGGCGGCGCGTGCCCCGCCGTCCTGGCCTTCGCCCGTCTCGCTCCTGCCCCCGCTGGCGTTTCGTACCGTCCGTGGTGCGCGCTCCCGCGCGCAGAGAAAACGAAGTTCCACCTTCGCAGAGCTGCCGCAAAAGCCTCCTTTTCTGTCCATTATAGCGTCGGCGTCAAGGGTCACCAAGGCGAGGATGATACGGCGATCAGATCGGCGCCCGCCTTGGTGTCCGCCTTCGGCGGCTGCGCCCTTGACCCTCGCCGCTGAGACCGAAGAAAAAAGGAGGCTTCGCACATGAAGTACACAAAAGAGCAAATCAACTATTGGATGCACCTTGCCGCATCGGTCAACGGTCACGGAATCGGTAGAATGAAAAACGGGCGGCTTTGCATCTACCGCAAAACAGGCGCCAAGCCCACACGCGCAGACATCGTGATAACCGAAAGTAAATTCGTCAAGGACATGGAAAGGGGGTGGCACTAATGGGAGTACTTCTCATCTCCGAACAACTGCTCATCAATCTGCTCAAAGACGTTCGCAAAGCACAATCAAAGCTCTACAACGCGCACTGCTCCAGACAGCTCATCAATGATCTGGATTGGGACATACGCGCCATTGAGCAAACCACATACGAACGCCCCGACGAACTGATGAAAAAGTTCATGGACGAACACGAACTCATCTACGATCAAGCGCCGTGGGAAGAATGACCGGATCCCCCCTTCGGGGGGATCCTCTTTTTTTGGTCGGCTCCGACTTTGTCCATTTGTCGAGAATCTCCTTGACCGGAGCAAACCGCTTGAAGAGAGACCACCCCCCCCCCCGCCCCGCCTGTAGGCGGGGAGCGCGCTCAGGAGTGATCATTGAGAGCCATTATTTGTAGCAGGTAATGACCGTACACTCGCGCACGGTAGCCAGTATCAGCTGAGACGGAGTCCAGATGCCGCCGAACTCGTAGCCATGCAAACAGCGGTCAATCATCGAAGACCGATACTGATCAGCCTCAGCGCGAGTCCGAAATCGGCGGATCGGGTGCCGAAAGCCGTCGGCGTGTTCCAGAATCACGGCGAACCGCTGTTCTTTGTGGGGATCGCGTTCAACGATGGCATATGCGAGTTTTTCGGGAGTTGTGACCATAATGTTACCTCCTTGTGAACTTTTGATGAACTTTTGCGAAAAATACTTGATTTATGATTGGAAGTCTGGTAGACTACTCCTGCGCGATAGAGTGATCTATCAAACCCGCTCCTGATGTCCGTGGCTCGGTAGAGTCGGGCGGGTAACAGCTCCTCAGATCTGAGGAGCTGTTTTTTTGCGCAGGAAAAACAAACGGACTGCTCCTTTCGTAGAATTGCGATCGAAAGGAAACAGTCCGTAATCGTGCGACCATAGCCGACAGAGTCGCGCCGGCATGGGCGCGCTACGCGCCTCAGCAGGGGCTTCGATACAAAATGAGACGTTTGGTATAATTGAGGGTATGTCTCACAGGAACAAAATTACGTAGTTGCCAGACCTCCCCTCATCCTCTTTTCACGATTTTTGCTCAATTTGCTCAAAATGAAAATCCCGATCACTCTGTCGAATGATCGGGATCGTTTGATTAGTTGTTGGCTTTGTAAACTTGGAACTGATAAATTCTCGCGTAGTGAGACTGCTCATCGTCTGAAGGTTTGCCCGGGAGCGTGATCAGGAGTCTGACGAAGCGTGCCATTACGGGACTGAATTGACGGTAAGTCAAATCCTCAGTGTTGGCTACCACGGCGTCTGCGCACTTCCAATCTTCGTTTTCGTAAGTACGGTATTGGAGCGCAAAGTCAAAGGTATTCCAATCCTTTCCCTCGTATTTGCCTGCGTGGCGGACGATCCACTTATCAATATACGTGGGATCGCCGATATCCACTTCCAGCCAGCACATACGGTCTTTGCCCCATTCGGTACACCACTTATCCTCGTCGGAGCCGTTGAGTGCCTTTTCAGGACTTTCCTCATCACCCGTCTGACCGTTTGCTTTGCAAGGCTTATGCAGAATCACGTTCTCACCGATAGCGTTGTATACGGGAGTCATGGTGACATCAGAGTCTCCCATCTCAACGATGATGTACTCATCGTCTGCACTAACCACCGCTGCGTCACCTTTCCAGTGATCAAACAAACCTTGCTCGCCCAGTTCGTCGGCGCGAAGCAGAATCTTTCCGCCCTTTGGTGCAAAGTATTCGGAGATCACCTTATCGCCAGAAATAACCTTCAGTTTATGTTCAGCATTTGCGGTATTGCATACATCGTACAGAGGCATTGCAGGCTTCAGCGAATCGTTTTCAAATGCGGTTGCGGCAAAGATCAAAATGTCGGAATCTTCAGGCAGAGTGATCGCTTCTGCTCCGTCCACCTCCAAAACATACTTGAAGAGGTACGCAAAGAGGTAAAGACGGTTGCCGTCGGCATTGTGGGTATGCGTATAGGTGACTGCGATATCATCACGCTTGATGTTGCAGAAGTCACCGCGGGCGATCATATCCCAAGCGCCTACATTTTCTTTGTAATCCTGCACGCTGACGGCAATTTTGCGGCAGTCTGCAGTAAAGACCGCAGTCTTGTCACCGTCGCGGGATGCGGCGAGGATGGCGATCTTTTTGGTGTTTGCGGGCAGTTTTATGGTTTGTCCTGCACAAACGACCGCATTCTTCCCTGCTTTTTCTCCCATATGGAAGGTCACGCCGCCACAATTTGCGGTCTCTTCAAAGAGTTCTTCGGGAATGGAGATGCCCTCTGCGATTTCTCCCTTGGAGGGTTCGCCATCGGGAGAGGTGGTGCAGATGTCGTAAGGCAGTGCAATGGCAGTTTCGCGATTTGCGGCGACAGCGGGATGATCCAGCGTGATCGCAAAAGTCTTGGGAGCGTATTTGCCGATGGAGAAGGTCAGCTGATTGCCGACAGCATCGGCGGCTTTGATCTCATCCTCGTAACCGTTGGTCTCAACAGCGGACAGGATTTGACCGGCAAAGGTCAGCGAAACGTTGGGCTGTGCCTTGCCTGCGGTTTCCTGCACGCGAACGATCAGACGGTCGCCCTTTTCTTCCTTCTTGATAGCGCGGATCACAACTGCATCGTTGTCGCAGGAGACGAAAGACAGAGCCTTGCTGTCGCCATCATGCTTGACGGGCAGGAAGGATAGCAGAGGCTGGTTGAAGGCGGTGGCAACGGCACTGACGCCGTCTCTGGAGCCTTCGTGGCCGACGATCCCGTAGCGGAAGAGGTTCTTGCCTATATCCTGCCAATCCTCCGCAGAGACAGGCATAAACGCGCCCAGAGGGGTGTGGATCAGCGACAGACGGAGGGTGGAATCATTGGGCTTTTCCATGCCGTACTTACAGTCGTTCAGAATGGCAACGCCGTAGCTGCCGTCCGCGTCGGTCAGATCTGCCCATTGATGGACACAGTGCTGGAAATAGGGGAAGGAGTTGGTGTTTTTTCCCTTGTCCGCACCCAAACCCAGGTCAAACTCTGCGATCTCGTTAGAAACGGTTAGAGGGAACTCTGCCTGGAGCATAGATTTGCGGCAGAACCAATCCACATCGCTGGCAACTTCCACCACATCGGATCCTGCCACCAGACGGATGGTCTGGGTAAAGGTAGAGCCTTTGTATGCCTTCACCACTCGGATCGCAACCGATGCGGGACCGCTTTCCACGATCTCGATGGAGCGACATTCGGTGACTTTGGTAGGTTCAATGGCAATATCATCGTATTTGATTTCCCAAGAGGGCCAAACGGTGTTGTTGTCGGGACGCACGGTGAGTCCGGCGGGAGCGGAAAGCAGTTCCCTGCCGCTTCTGCGATCCACTACGGAAGCGATATCGCCCTGCTCGCTAACAGTAACGGTATATCTGCCGTTTTGCAGGGTGCGATCGGTGGCAGAAACCTGCGATTGCAACGGAGAAGGCTCGTTGCTCTCGCGAACATCAAATACCGATACGCTGACGGGTTTCATCTTCACGGCGAACTTGACCACGGTCTTGCCGTCTACCGTTTCCAGCTGGGCGGGGATTTCCTTTCCGCAAGGAGTAAATACGCGAACGTAAGGCGTGCTCACAGCAACTTCAGCTACAGCCAGATCAGTCCGGGAAACCGATACGGGGTTATAAACCACAACTGGAGTTCCCTCTACATTGGTATTGAGCCCGGATACGATGGCGTCCATGGAGGCGACAAGTTCAGCCGCCAGTATATTCTGGGCGATCACGAAATCGTTGTGGGTGAATCCGTAGGCGTTCAGAATGGAGGTTCCGGGCAGATCGTCGTGGAACTGGTGCCACAGGAAGGTCTTCCACGCTTCGTCGATCCGCTCTTTGGGATAGTTTGCTTTGCCCATCCATTCGGCGATGGAAGCGGCACGCTCGGTGCTGTCAGCCAGAAGCTCGCTCTTACGGTTCCAACGCTTGTTGATGGTATGAGAGGTCAGCGCGCCGTATCCGTGAGGAATCAAAAGTCCTTCGTTGTATTCGGGCAGATTGGCAATCTGCTCGGGAGTCAGCTCATTCATGATCTGATCGGTGGAAGCGGATACAACTTCAAAGGCTTGGTCTTCACCGTTCTGTTCCACTGCCTCATTGAGATAGCGAGCCGATTCATCGGAAGGAGATCCGCCGTAGTCACCAACGCCGTAGTATATCATACGGGCAGGAACGCCGGTCCACTTTTCGTTGTGTTCAATCTGCTTCAAATACTCTTCACGTGCATGGATCGGGCGCTTTTCCTTATCCCATTCAAAGTGAAGCGTATAGTTGCCGCCCAGCAAGGAGGCGATGACATAGTTTCCGTCGGGACCGACCCATTTGCCGAGATCCATGCGAGGCTGATCCTTTTCGGGCATGGGTTTTCTGGTGGTACCGTCTTCGTTGTAAATGGGAGAGCCTACACCCCAGACCAATTTCTGAGTGGAGAAGCCGTTCAGACCCATGTGCGCCGCAATGGAGGGGAGCGACCAGCGGAAGCCGAAGCAGTCGGTCAGGAAAATATCACTGCTCTTCTTACCGAACTCTTTTTCAAAAAAGCCGTTGCCCAGCAGAATCTGACGCATATACGCCTCGGACGAGGGGACATTGGCATCGGAAGCATCCCATTGGCTGCCTGCTACGTTCCAGCGACCTTCGGCGACGTACTCCTTGACTTTTTCGTACATCTTAGGGTAGTATTCCTTCATGAGCTTGTAACGGAATGCACCCTCGAAATTCATACGGTAATGGGGATACTTTTCGAACAGTTCAAAATTCTGTTCCATGGTGTTCTTGATGGAGTCGCGAATGGTGTCCTGGATCGTCCAGTTCCACTGGGTGTCCAGATGGGCGTTCGAGACCACATACAGTTTTTTCTTGTTTTCTTTGGACATAACTGACCTCCTACTCCGCATCCTTGCGGAGCGCCGATAACGGCCTTGATAATGGACTTAGGCGCGATTTATCAAAACAAAGCGCACAGGTGCATTTTATCTTATTTATATTCGTTTGTCAATAGATTTTCTGAAAATACAATATATTTGAAAGAAATCGTAACAATTCGCAAACCTCGCAATCCGGCTGACATCATGCGTTTTGAGAAAGTTGGGATTTTTTAAAAAAGCAGTAGACAAATCGAAGTTTCTGTGCTATAATAAAATATTATAGACAGCGTTGCCACACTTTTCGGTTTCATAGGAGGTTTTATGCAGATTGCTTGTTTTGCCGGCGGGATTTTGAACGCCAACACTTATGTTCTGCACGCCGAAGACGCACGGGATGCGATCGTCATTGATCCTACCGATGCCGAGCGGTTGGAACGGTATTTGACGGCGCAAAATCTTTCTGTAACTGCCGTTCTGTTGACTCACGGGCATTTCGATCATATTTGCGGTCTGCCGGATCTTCTGAGGAAGCGGCAGGTGCCCGTTTATCTGCACCCGGACGACGGACCGATGCTGTCCGATCCGATACTATGCGGACTCCATCTGTTTTTCCCGGACGAACCCTTTGAGCCGATCCGCGAATTTCTCCCGCTTTCCGACGGACAGGAGCTTACGCTCGCCGGACTTTCGGTCACCGTTTGGTCGACCCCCGGTCACAGCAGAGGTTCGGTATGCTATCTCATCGACGGCGTACTGTTTTCCGGAGACACGCTGTTCCAAGATGGATTTGGCAGAACCGATCTGTGGGGTGGCAGTCAAAAGGATCTGATCGCTTCCCTGTCGAGACTTCGGGAACTCCCCGCCGATACGGATGTGTATCCCGGACACGGCGGACAAACCGCCATTGAGGCAGAACTGCTTCGTGAATAAATCTATACGATCAACTACAATATTATTACTGTTGAGGTTATTATGGATACTGTAAAACTCAGTGAACTTTTGTTTCCCCACATCACAAAACTCCCCGCAGACGTAGAGGCGGACTTTCCCGCCAGAGAGTTGCCCGAGGGAGCGAAAGTCACCCGTCTTGCCCCCAGCCCTACCGGCTTTATGCACTTTGGTACCCTTTTCCCTGCGCTGGTCAATGAGCGCCTTGCCCACCAGTCGGGCGGCGTATTCTTCCTGCGCATCGAGGATACCGATGCCAAGCGTGAGGTGAAGGGCGCGGAAAAGGATCTGATCGATACGCTGGCCTATTACCACATCCACTTCGACGAAGGCGCGGTAATGGGGGGAGACAACGGCGCTTACGGCCCCTACCGCCAAAGTCAGCGGGCGGAGATCTACCAAACCTTCGCTAAGCAACTGGTTCTGGAAGGCAAGGCTTATCCCTGCTTTACCACCGACGAGGAGCTGGAAGCACTGGCGCAGGTGGATAAGAAGGCAGAGATCAAGAACAAGGACTGGCATGCCGATGCCACCGAGCAAAAGGAAGCGATGCTGAAACTCCGCGACATCACTTTGGAAGAGGTGGAAGCACATCTTTCCGCGGGGCATCCCTTCCTGATCCGTCTGAAGGCAGACGGAGATCCCGGTCGCAAAACTCCCTTTACCGATCTGATCAAGGGCAAGCTGGAGATTCCCGAAAACGATGAGGATTTCGTTCTGCTGAAAAGCGATGGGATTCCCACCTATCACTTTGCGCACGCGGTGGATGACCATCTGATGGGAACCACCCACGTCATCCGCGGCGAGGAATGGTTGCCCTCTCTTGCCAAGCACATCATGCTGTTCCGCTACCTTGGCTTCAGAATGCCCAAATATATGCACATCGCTCAACTGATGAAGATGGAGGGAAATTCCAAGAAAAAACTGTCCAAGCGTGACAACGGCGCGGCACTTTCCGATTATCGCGTCACGGGCTACGCTCCCGAAAGCGTCATCGAGTATGTGATGACACTGCTCAACTCCAACTACGAGGATTGGCGTCGGATGAACCCCGCGCTTCCTTACTCCGATTTCCCCTTCAGCATTAAGAAGATGTCCACCTCCGGTGCGCTCTTCGATTTTGATAAACTTAATGACGTCAGCAAGAATACCGTTGCCGCCATGAGTGCGAAAACGGTCTACGATTACACCGTGGATTGGGCGAACTCTTACGATCCCGCATTTGCGGAAGTCTTCAGCAGAGACGAAACCTACGCGCTTCGCATTCTCTCCATCGGCAGAGGTGGCAAAAAGCCCCGCAAGGACATCACCGTTTGGAGCGACGTAAAGCCTTACGTTTCCCTCTTCTTTGACGAATATTTTGCCGTGACCGACGCATATCCCGAGAATTTCGACAAAGCGGACGTGAAAGCGGCACTGACCGCATTCCGCGATGCCTACGATCCCTCTGTGGACAATAATGCGTGGTTTGACGGACTGAAATCCATCGCCGAGGGTCTCGGCTTTGCTCCCGAAGTCAAAGCCTACAAGGCAGCTCCCGAGACTTACAAAGGACACGTCGGTGACATCAGCACCTTCCTGCGGATCGCGGTTGCGGGCAAGACGACTTCCCCTGATCTTTACGAAATTATGCAGATCATTGGTTACGACAGAGTCATCGCCCGTCTGAATGCACAGATCAACAGGATATAAAATAATTTGACGGACAGGCATAGCAAAAACGCATTCTACCGCTTGAAGCATGGACATAAAACAAGGAGGATTCTACCATGGAAGAAATCGCAAGCAACTTTATACACGAAATTATTGACGAGGATCTCGCCGCAGGCGTTCACGATACCGTTCACACCCGTTTTCCGCCTGAACCCAACGGCTATCTGCACATCGGTTCGGCAAAGGCCATTTATATCAACTACAGCACCGCAAAGAAATACGGCGGTCTGTTCAATCTCCGCTACGACGACACCAACCCCACCAAGGAAGATACCGAATACGTTGACTCCATCTATGAGGATCTGAAATGGCTGGGTGCCATCCCCAACGGCGGCGTATTCTACGGCTCTGATTACTTTGATAACACCTATGAACTGGCAGTTCAGCTGATCAAGGACGGCAAGGCATTCGTTTGCGATCTGTCCAAGGAAGAGATGAGCGAATACCGCGGTACGCTGACCCAGCCCGGTAAGGAATCGCCCTGGAGAAATCGCTCCGTGGAGGAGAATCTCGATCTGTTCGAACGGATGAAGAACGGAGAGTTCCCCGACGGCTCTAAGACTCTGCGCGCTAAGATCGACATGGCATCGCCTAATATCAATCTGCGCGACCCTGCCATCTACCGTATCGTACGTGCGCACCATCACCGTCAAGGGGACAAATGGTGCATCTATCCGATGTACGACTTTGCTCACCCCATTCAGGACGGTCTGGAAGGAATCACCTATTCCCTCTGCTCGCTGGAGTTTGAGAATCACCGTCCCCTCTACGATTGGGTTGTGGAAAACTGCGGACTGAACAATCCCAGACCCAAGCAGAGAGAGTTCGCCCGCCTGAACATGACCTACACCGTAATGAGCAAGCGGTATCTTCGTCAACTGGTAGAGACTTCGCTGGTAGACGGCTGGGACGATCCCCGTATGCCCACCCTGTGCGGTCTGCGCAGACGCGGCTATACTCCTTCCGCCATCTTCGATTTCGTCAAGCGCGCCGGCATCGCCAAGACCGACAGCCTTGTGGAGATCGAACTGCTGGAACATTGCATCCGAGAGGAACTGAACACCACCGCACCCCGTCGGATCTGTGTAACCGAGCCGGTAAAGGTCATCATCGACAACTATCCCGAGGACAAGGTGGAATACTTCCCAGTCTCCAACAACCCCACCGATCCCGAGGCAGGCACCCGAGAGGTTCCCTTCACCAAGGAGTTGTATATCGAGGCATCCGACTTTGCGGAGGTTCCTCCTCCCAAGTTCTTCCGTCTGAAGCCCGATGGAGAGGTTCGTCTGATGGGCGCGTATATCATCAAGTTTGCTTCATTGGAGAAAAACGAAGACGGCAACATCAAGGCGATCCATTGCACCGCTGATTTGGCTGTGGGCAACGGCAATCCGACCGACCGCAAGATCAAGGGTACCATTCATTGGGTATCTGCAACAAATTGCGTGGATTTGGATCTGATGCTCTACGATAAGCTCTTCACTATCCCCAACCTCAACGATATGCCCGAAGGCTCCACCTATAACGATTTTCTGAATCCCGATTCGCTGAAGAAGCTCACCGGCGCCAAGGCGGAACTGTCTGTTGCCGATGCGAAAGACGGCGATAAGTTCCAGTTCGTGCGCATGGGCTACTTCTGCAAGGACAGCAAGTATCCCGGAACCTTCAACCGCGTGGTTACGCTGAAGGACAGCTACAAGCCTGCAAAGTAAATGAATCAGAAAACTCCCTCTGCGTGATGCAAAGGGAGTTTTTGCTTTGTTGATGCGATTCTCATCGAGGCAAATCACACATCCTGCTTTTGGGAAGCCACGAATTCCTCATATGTTCCGCGGAAATCGGTGATGCCGTCGGGACGGATCTCAATGATGCGGTTGGCGACGGTATTCAGCAGTTCGTAGTCGTGGGAGGAGAGGATCAGATTGCCCTTGAAGTCGGACAAACCGTTGTTGACAGCGGTAATGGATTCCAGATCCAAATGGTCGGTGGGCTGATCCACCAGCAGGAAGTTGGAGCCGAAGAGCATCATGCGGGAGAACATACAGCGCACCTTCTCGCCGCCGGAGAGGACATTCACTGATTTGTAAACGCTGTCGCCCGAGAAGAGCATCCGTCCCAGAATACCTCGGATATAGGTCTCGGTCTGATCCTTCGACCATTGCCGCATCCAGTCCAGCATATTCTCATCGTGTCCTGCAAAGTATGCGGTGTTATCGTGTGGGAAATAGGAACGGGTGATGGAAACGCCCCATTTGACGTGACCTGCATCGGGTTCAGTCTCCTCGGCAAGGACTTTGAACAGCTCAGTCACAGCCATTTCGTTACCGACAAAGGCGATCTTATCATCCTTGGCAACACTGAAGTTAACTTGTGAGAAGAGAGGGCTTCCGTCGGGACCGATTTTGAACAGATCGGTGACGGTGAGGATGTCCTTGCCTGCCGTGCGATCCATATCGAAGCCGATGTAGGGATAGCGGCGGCTGGAGGCGGGCAGTTCTTCTACCGTCAGCTTTTCGATCAGCTTGCGGCGGGAGGTCGCCTGACGGGATTTGGATTTATTCGCCGAGAAACGGGCAATAAACATTTGCAGATCGCGAATTTTTTCTTCATTCTTGCGGTTTTGCTGTTTGATCATCCGCTGGATCAGTTGACTGGATTCGTACCAGAACTCGTAGTTACCGACATACATTTTAATTCCGTTGAAGTCGATGTCCACGATATTGGTGCAGACGTCATTCAAAAAGTGGCGGTCGTGAGAGATGACCAGAACGGTGCCGAAATAATCGGCGAGAAAGTCCTCCAGCCAAGTGACGGCATCCAGATCAAGACCGTTGGTAGGCTCGTCCAGCAAGATGATGTCGGGATTGCCGAAGAGGGCTTGCGCCAGCAGAACTTTGACCTTCAGTTTTTCGGAAATATCGCTCATGGACGTGTAGAGCAGATCAATGCCCACTCCCAGTCCCTGCAGGAGTTTGGTTGCATCGGTTTCGGCGTCCCAGCCGTTCATTTCGGCAAATTCTGCCTCGAGCTGGGAAGCGCGGTCACCGTCCTCATCCGAGAAGTCCTCTTTGGCGTAAAGGGCATCCTTCTCCTGCATAATGTCATAAAGCCGTTGGTTACCCATAATGACGGTATCAAGAACCGTGTAGGCATCGTATGCGAAGTGATCCTGCTTGAGGACGGACATCCGAACGGTAGAGGGTATGGAGACCTCGCCGGTCGTAGGCTCCAGTTCGCCGCAGAGGATGCGGAAGAAGGTAGATTTACCGACACCGTTGGCGCCGATAACACCATAACAGTTGCCGGGTGTGAACTTCAGATCGACGTTTTTGAAGAGCGTCTGACTGCCGAAGTGAAAGCTCAGATTATTGACTGTAATCATAGATTCTCCTTTGACTTGCGGTTGATATGCATAACATTGTTATTATAGCACGAAATTGCACGCTTTGCAACCCTTTTCAGAAAAAGAAGACCGAATTTGCGAGAAAATCGGTCTTCTTTTGATTATAATTCTTGAATTTGCCGATAGATGGACTGCATTTTTGCGTCGATCTCAGCGATCTCGTTGGCACAGCGGAGCATATCCTCACCGATGGATGCGGGAATATTCTTCTCCGACTTATAGCGCAGATCATGCTCCAGACTCGCCCAAAAGTCCATGGCAACGGTGCGCAGTTGCACCTCTACGGTGACCTTTTCGGTTCGCTCGGACAGGAATACCGGTACCTTCAGATCGAGGTGCAAACTGCGGTAGCCGTTATAATTGGGAACTTTAATGTAGTCTTGCGACTTCACCAGCTCCAGGTCGGTCTGGGAAAGGAGCATATCCGCCACGCGATACACATCGTCAATATAGCAACAAACGATGCGGATGCCTGCAATATCGTTCAGATTTTCTTTAGCAGATTCGATGCTGATTTCTTTGTTCTTCTTTTTCAGCTTGTTGATAATACTGCGTGTGGACTTCAATCTGCTTTCCACATGGTGAATAGGATTGCGGGCAAATTTGACCTTGAACTCATCGTTCAGGATCTCCAGCTTGGTTTGGATCTCTTTGATCGCCGCATTATAAAGTTGTTGCAGTTCCAGCAGTTTTTGCAAATCGTCCAGGATCGATTCTCCTGCGGGACGGATCAGATACTCCAGCTGATTTTCGTATAGCAACTCGGTTGTTTTATCCTCCAAAGGTAAAACACCTCCAAATGAATGTTATTTAGGCGATTGTAAAACTACGTTTTACAATCGGATCGCGCTCCGCGCGGTAAGCATGCGCTTATCGCCGCTTGCCAAAATCTGCGATTTTGGCAGCTCCCCTCGTCGCATGGACTCTCTTTGCTCGTCTTAGAGGAGTTTTTTCGACGGCAAAGCCGCCCAAAAACAATATAATTTATAATTTGCCGACTTTACAATTGGCTAAATGTTATTTTTAGGAGAAGAAATGCACTTGCCGATCATCTCTCCAAAGCGAACCACGGTTTCGAGATCGTTGCGGGTATTTTCCACCAGTTCGGCATCCGGCTCAAAAGTGTTTTCGCCGAACAACAGCACTATGGTAGAGCCGCCGAATGCGAAATAGCCCTTCTCTACTCCGGCAGTCACCGTCATTTTTCGATCAGCGTCGTGATTGATGATTTTTCCCACCATCAGTGCGCCCACTTCCATTTGCACCACCTCGCCGAACTGCTCCGTGTGCAGAATCGTATAACTGCGGGCGTTCTCGCAGAAGACGGGACGCATCCGCAGAGCAATGGGCTGAACGGTATGGAGTTTGCCGGGAACGAAGACATCCGGCTCCTTTTCACCGGATGCGGCATAACAGTAGCGATGGTAATCGTCCACGCACAGTCGCAGCACCACAGCCCAGCCGTTTTGATATCGCTTTGCAAGTGCCTCATTTTGCAGAAGCGAAGCGACGGTATACTCGGATTCTTTGATCGGAAGCACCAAACCGTCTCGAATCGGATAGATCAGCAGTTTTGCGTCTGCGGGTGAGAGCAGTTCGCCTGCGGCAGGATTGCCCATGGGGCGAGCCTCGGGTTTGATATGGCGGCTGAAAAAAGCGTTAAAGGATCGCCAATCCTCAGTTTGATAAACGGAAAGGTCGATGTGATTCTGTCGGATAAACTTTTTGATCCGCTTTTTGGAAAGCGACGATTCCATATACTTCCCCACGATATTCGAAACAAAAGGGCGAGTCAGCACCTTGAGGAACACTCGCCCGATAGGGGTATGATATAAGAATCGCAGAGAGCTTCCGGCAGACGATATGGGAAGCGCAGGTCTCATCTGGGTCCTCCGGCATGGAAAATTCTCAACATAATAAAGATCAGAAGAAATTCGAGTACGCCGATACCGACCAACAACATAATTCCGCGGAAACCGGGTTTGCGCAGACGGAAGTTGCAGACGAAGAGAATCGCAATGATCACCAGGGCGGAGGCAAATATGACGGGCCACATAGAGCGATCCACCAAATGTACCAGCCCATAGACCAGCGGAATCAGCAAAGATGCGGAAGTAACGGGTAATCCACTGTAAAACTTGCGGATTTCGGTGGTGTTTTGCTGTCTGATTTCCTCAGCAACATTAAAATAAGCCAATCTGACCAGAGCCGCCAAAACATAGAGTACGAACGCGGGAATAAACGCAATATGTCTCATTCCCATCGCGTAACCGATCACGCAAGGAAGGATGCCGAACGCAATTAAATCGCAAAGCGAGTCAATCTGAATGCCGAAACGCTTCTCTTCTTCGGTGCTTTGCTTACGCGTGCGGGCAACGTTGCCGTCAAACGCGTCGCACAGACCGGAAAACATTAAACAAATCACACCGAGGAACGGATGGCATCTCAGTGCAAGGAATATGCCGGAAACCGCAGATCCCAAAGACAGATAAGTGAGTATCACTGTATAGTTATAATAGCCTAACATAGATAATCCTTTCAGAGACAAGGAAGCACAGAAAATTTCTATGCATATATTCTATTATAGCATATATTTTGACAAATTGCAAGATGTATTTTCAGGCAAATCAAAAATATTCTACAAAAAGCTCCAAGGGGATGCTCCTTGGAGCAAGTCGATCATTCGGGGAATTACTCGGTCTCCAACATCGTGCAGAGCGCTTGCATGGCATCTGCTTCATCGGGGCCGTCGGTAACCATACAAATCGTCATATTCTTCATGATCTTGAGAGAAAGCACGCCGAGCAGGCTTTTGGCATTGATCCTACGCTCACCGTATTCAACCCAAATTGAGCAATGATAGGTGTTGGCTTTGAGTACAAACTCGGTTGCAGGTTTGGCAGTAAGTCCTTCTACGTTTTTGACAATCGTTTCTCTGGTCAGCATGATCCATTCTCCTTCGTCTGTCCCTGCTTGTCCTTATGGGTGAACACATCAGGTAGTTTGATGTAATTAAATTATACACGAATAATCTACATTTTGCAATAGCATATTCATTTTTTTGTGCAAGATGTCAAAAAAATTTATCTATCGATCTAATACGTCGATTTCTGACGGCTGTAACGGTCGTTTGTTTTGTGCATCGTGCCCATACTGTTTTGTTGATATCAAACTAAGCAAAAAAGCACCTGTATAGAGCGAGTGCATCAAGCGAGTGCTTTGGGTTTTACAACAGATACTCTTCAAAGAAGTAAGTCTGCACAGTTTCTCATATACGAAAACAACGCCTCTGTATTTACAAACTGAGCAAGCGGCAATGTTTCGTCCTTATTGTTTTGCGGATGGCATACGTAAACGCTGTTTTGATCTATGTTGAAGCAAACAGTAGTTCCGTTTTTGCGGAGAATCAGATCGATCATATCTCCGTCTCTATCATAGGTGCAATACTCCACCGTAATCTCCGAATCCCATACGGTTTCGAACGCTCGATTCTCAAAAGCCACTATGATATCGCCCCATAATCCGTTTGGCTTTTCGCTGACGATTCTTTCATTCTCACCATTCTCTATGGTGAGTGTTTGATCCTTGCTCTTTTCAGCAATTCTCTTTATCAATGATCGGTATGCAAAAATCGTTACCGAAAACTCCTCTCCGTATACGACGATCCGTGACGGCGTGATCCTGGAATAACGCACACCGTTGGGAGCGGTACATTTCGCAGGTAAATAGTCGATCTTTCGGATATCGGAATACAGAAAACTTCCGTTTGTAACCCCAATACTTTTACTTACATCCGAAGAATTATTGAATTTCACAACCTCACAATAAAAAAAATAAACTCTATCTTCGCCGAGTACGCAAATCGGTTTAATGCTGCCAACAGTCATTGCAAAAGGAACCGCAGACAACACCACACAAAGAAGTCCAACGATTGCACCTTTGCCATCCCTTTCGGGAATGATTAGATTGAAAAGAACGAGTGATACTATAAAAACGGCAAAAAAAACACAAAGCGATTGAAAGAAAGCCGGTTCTCTATACTTCTTTCCGGATACGGTTTTAACTTTTAAGGATTGGTTTGTTTTTAACATGGTTTTACCTCTATGACAATGAATCATTATATTCAGCAGAAGCCATCAGCGACTTATAATTTGTCGTTTTCGGCGTATTCTGTATATGCTGTTCTATTTCCATTTTCATCATTTCAAGTTCATCGATGATTTCATCTATGTCCTCATTAGAAATAGAAGAAAATCATTTAATGCGTTTTGAATATTTTGTATTTTTTTATAAAAGACATTATATGAAGTTTTGATTCGGTCATTGGTTGCACCTATTCACGCGTCCGCACACATCACTGTGCGGTGCACAACATCACGCGCGAAGCGCACATCATGTTCCCGAATGGAACACATATCGTGCAAAAAAACCTATTGCTTACGCAATAGGCTTTTTTGTGGCTGGGATGACAGGGGTTGAACCTGTACTACAAGAGTCAAAGTCTCGTGTGCTGCCGCTACACCACATCCCAACGACGGTTTATAGTATAGCACAAATACGAGTCTTTGTCAAGGACTTTTTGAAAATTTTCGGTTTATTTTTCTGTGTTGTAAATAGATATGAGCCAAAAAGATGAAAAAAGCAAAAAGATAT
>JBJDZI010000129.1:0-5396 GCA_051867925.1 Eubacteriales bacterium | reverse complement strand
AAAGTCTTTCAGAAAATCGAGAGGAGGGCGAAACCATATAGGACGCCGAAGTTTTTCCCCTTCCTCCAGACCTCCAACCCACTTCCTTGGCTGCCGGCTTTCTAAATTTATAGTTTATCGACAGTCTGTAACGCCCGATTCGGGCGTTTTTTGCGCGACTGCGTCCTCTTCGAACTCGCCCTTCCGAAGAACGCAGGGAAAGGAAAAGCTACCTCTTCGGACTGCGTCGGAAACATTTCGATCGGTTGCAGTCAAACAGTCTCATTTCGCCCATCACGGGAAGCCCCATCGCGGGGAGTTCTATCTTGCGTTTTCGACTCATATAATGCCACTGAAAAGAGGGAAAAAGATGACCGAACATCTGCTTGGCGTACTCAAACGCCTGCCGCCTCCCATTCTGCAAGCGGTGGTGCGCGGCGAGCAAACATGGGGCGAGATCTGCGAGGTACGCATCCGCGCAGGGCGGCGTCTGGCGCTGACCACGGTGGAGGGCGGATTCAATCGACTCACCTCACTCTATACCGATCCCGATATGGTGCGGGAGGCGGTGACGGCGCTCTGCGATCACTCCCTGCACGCGCACATGGACAGCATCCGCGAGGGCTATATTGCGCTCCCGGGCGGCGTGCGGGTAGGTGTGGCAGGCAAGGCGGTTTGCGACGGCGGGACGGTCTGCAACATCAGCGACATTACATCGCTTTGCATTCGCATTCCGGCCCCGACAAGGCGGGTGGACGATACGGTTTTTCGCGCCCTGCGACGGGGCGGATTTCGGGAAAGTTATCTCTTTTTTTCTCCTCCGGGGGTGGGCAAGACCACATTGCTTCGCGATCTCGCCCTATCTCTGTCAGAGGATGCAGGACTTCGGGTGGCACTGATCGACAGTCGATGTGAACTGGCAAACGATGCGCTCTCTGTCGCAGATCACATCGACGTTTACAGCGGTTACCCCAAGGGAAAGGCAATTGAACTGGCAACCCGCACCATGAACCCGCAGTACATCGTTTGCGACGAGATCGGCACGCTGGAGGAAGCACTGGCACTATTGGCGGTGGAAAACGCAGGCGTGCCGCTTCTGGCATCGGCGCACGCGGGGGGACTCGACCAGCTACTCAGGCGGCAGAACATCCGAATGCTCCACAGAGCAGAGGTGTTTGACCGCTATGTAGGGCTGTCCAGAACCGCGGATCGGCTGAGTTTTCGGTTTTACGGCAGAGAAACCCTTGATCCATAGGCGTTTCGGGAGGTTTTTATGAAATACATAGGGCTGTTTTTGATTTTTGTCTGTTGCACGGCAGGCGGGATGGCGATGGCAGGCGGTGTATCCCGTTCGCTTTCGCTTTGCGAGGGAATGCTGGCATTCGTGCGGCACATCCGCGGGAGAGTCAGCTATTACAAAGCACCCGTCAGCGAGATCTGCACTTCCTTTCAAAACGAAGCCTTCAGACGGGCAGGGCTGGACGAACGCATCGCCCGGTGTGGCTTTCCAAAGGCGCTGGAACTGGAGCGGGGCGCGCTGTCGCTGGAGGAGGACGCATACGAAGCGCTCCGCTCCTTTGCAGGGCGGCTGGGATCGCTCTCCTACGACGAGCAGATCGCAGACTGCGACTATATCGGCGAGGTGCTGGAAGCCGCCATCGAGAAAAAACGGGAGAGCATCCCCGCAAAGCGGCAGATCTATTCCTCCATGGGCGTTTTGGGCGGCGCTATGGCGGTGCTGATTTTGATCTGACCGAGTTTGAAGAAAGGGCAGGGCGTATATGGATACGGGATTGATCTTCAGAATAGTGGGCGTGGGTCTTCTGGTCAGCGTGGCGTGCCAGATCCTGTCCAAGACGGGGCGGGAGGAGCAGTCCATGCTGGTCAGCGTGGCGGGGGTGGTGCTGATCATGCTGATGCTGGTCAGCGAAATTTCGGAGCTTCTGGAGACCATCCGCTCCCTGTTTGGCTTATGAATTTTCTTTCGATCTGCGGGCTGGCGCTGGCGGTAATGCTGTTTCTTCTGCTGATCAGGCGGTTCAGCCCTGAACTGGCGCCGCCGCTGAGCCTGTGTCTCACCGTCCTGCTGACACTTGCCGCTTTGGCGGCAACCGTTCCGCTCCTGTCGTATTTGCGGGAGTTGGAATTGGGAAAATTTGATGCCTATCTCCCCTATCTGATGAAATCCGTGGGGATCTCGCTGATCTCCTCCACCGCCGCCGATCTCTGCAGGGATTGCGGGGAAAGCTCCATCGCCGCCAAACTGGAAATGCTGGGAAAATGCGAGATTGTCGTGCTTTCGCTCCCACTGCTTCGGGAACTGCTGACCCTTGCAGAAGAACTGATGAGGTTGCCTTGATGAGAGGCATCGGAAGACTTGCAGGCGTGATCCTGCTGATCTGTTTACTGGCGACAACGCTGACCGTGCCCGCCTTTGCCGAATCGGTATACGATGACGGGCAGAGCGAGCCTGACTTCGATTACGGTGATCTTCTGTCAGGGCTGTCCGAGGACGCGAAGAAACTTCTCCCCGACGGACTGTCCGAGAGCCAAAGCTCGGCAGAGGTATTGGAGAAGATCGACGGCAAGTATTTGTGGTCGCTCTGCGTCTCGGTGGCAAAGGAAGGACTGGCGGGCGGGCTGGGGTTGTTCGCCTCTCTGCTGGGGCTGATTTTGGTGTCGGGCGCGCTGAACCGCTTGGGCGATCTGTTTTTCACGGACAAGTCGGCGGTATTTGAATACGCGCTGGTTCTGATCGCCGCCCTGCAGATCTATGCATCGGTATACGCTCTTTTTGATCTGACACGGGCGGTGGTGGAGCAGATCAATGATTTCATGAGTGCGCTGGTGACGGCGCTCTGCGGGATTTTTCTGCTGTCGGGGAATAGCGGTGTGGCACTGGCAGGCTCTACTTGGATGGGACTGCTTCTGACTGTCACCGAAAAACTGTGCTACACCCTCTTTTTTCCGCTGATGCAGATTTCATTCGGCGGCACGCTGGTGACCTCTGCCTCTCCCGAACTGAATCTGCGACCCATCCTGGCATTTCTGCGGAGGATCGTCACCACCCTGCTGGTGCTGTTTATGACAATCATCACGCTGATTTTGTCCTTCCAAACGGGACTGTCTGCGGCGGCGGACAGTCTGTCCATGCGGGGGATCAAATTTGCCGCCTCCAATATGGTGCCGATGATCGGAGGTCTGTTCAGCGACACGCTCCGCACGGTGGCAACGTCGCTGTCGCTGGTCAAAAGCACGGCGGGGGCGGTAGGCGTGATCGGACTGTTGGTGAGTTTGCTGACACCGCTCACGACTCTGTTTGCCGCCAAATACAGCGTGGCTTTGGCGGGAACCGCCGCCGAACTGCTGGAAGCTGGCAAATTAAAGCCACTGTTTGAAGAAGCCGACAAACTGATCGGATTTCTGATCGCCGTCCTGCTCTTGTTCGGGGTGTTTTATCTGATTCTGCTGGGCGTGCTGATGCAGGCATCTTCGGCGCTGGGATAGGAGGATCAAGTGGAAGCACTGAAAAGTTATCTGCTGACCGCGATGCTGGCGTCACTGGCATCCTCTCTGCTGATCCGCATCTCCGACCCGCGATACCGCACCTATCTTCGCTACGTGGCGGGGCTTGCACTCCTCCTGCTTCTGACGGTTCCGCTGACCAATTTGGCAGGCGATCTTTCCGACAGCCTGTCGGAAATGGATGCTACGGAAGAGGTGCAGGAGGAAAATGCAGAGGATCAACTGGTAGGCGAGATCGGGAGGACGATGAGTGCGCAGATCGGCGATCTGACGGCACGGCGGTTCGGACTTTCCCGGGGGGCGGTGTCGGTGAAGCTGACGTTGGATCTTACCGATCTGTCCGCCATTGCCATTTATCGGGTGGATCTGACCGTGCGGGCGGTCTGCGATGCAAATGAGATAAAGAACTATTTATCCGAGTCGCTGGACTGTCCGGTGACGGTGACCGTGTTGGAAGGAGAGGCGCAATGAAAGAACTGCTGACCCGTCTGCGGGCGGTGAAGGGATTGGGGATTTTGCTGATTGGGCTTGCGGCGGGTGTGATGCTCTTGTTTCTCGGCGGCAAAAACGAGGAAGATCAGCCCGCCCCCGCCGTCGACGAGACATTTTCGTTTGAAGCATACGAAAAAGAGCTGGCATCCCGTTTGGAGGAGATGATTGCCCGTCTGGACGGCGTATCGGACGTTCACGTGATGCTGACGCTGGAGCAGAGCTACGCGGAGGAGTTGGCAGGAGAGGGTGGGGAATACCTGACCGTGCGGGAATCGGACGGCGGGCAGGGAACGGTGACGCTCTCCCGAATCGCGCCGAAGGTCAAGGGCGTTGCGGTGATCTGTAAAGGCGGAAGCTCATCGAACTGTCAGAAGCAGATCATCGCCATGCTGTCCGCTCTGCTGGAATTGCCGACTCACCGAATTTTTGTCAGCGAAGGGTAATATTTCCAAAAATGCAGGCGTATAATACGGTACAACGATCAATCGGGAGGAAACGAATATGAAACTGATCAAAGCAGAAAAGAGCGAGAATAAATTGGTTCCCGTGAAAGAGGGCTTTGGAAAACTGACCGCGTCTCTGAAGAAGAATCTCAAACGCAATTTGGTGGTGGTGGGATCTGTACTGCTGATCGGCGGTGCGGTGTGGCTCAACTGGGCGCTGTTTGCCGATGCTGCCGACGAAGATTACGATCCCTCTTACTATACGTCGGGAGATGTGACGGGGGGCGATCAGCAGAGCGGAAACACCGATGCCGACACGAATGGGAATGAAGAGTCTTATTTTGCAATGGCGGCGATCGACCGTTCCCGTGCGCGGGATGAGGCGATGGAGGTGCTGAATCAGATCATCGCCGGTACCGACGCTACCGAGGAAGCCAAAGCCGAAGCCTACGCTGCCATTGAGCAGATGGCGATGGACATCGAAAACGAAGCCAACATTGAGACTCTCCTGAAAGCCAAAGGCTTTGAGGAGTGCGTAGCGGTGGTCAGCAACAACGCCGCCACCATCATTGTGCGCAGCGACGGTCTGCTCCCCTCACAGCTCGCCCAGATCACCGAAATCGTCTGGGATCAAGCAAGCATCTCCCCCGCGAACATCACCATCATCGAAAAAACTTGATTGATGGGGGATCACCCCACCAAAAATATCTGTTAAGGGCGGCAAATATTTGCCGCCCACAGACTGTCGATAAACTATAAATATAGAAAGCCGTCAGCCAAGGAAGTGGGTGGAGAGCTCGAGAGGAGGGCGAAAACTTCGGCGTTTGAGATGGTTTCGCCCTCCTCTCGATTTTCTGAAAGACTTTATCGACAGACTGAGGGCGGCAAATATTTGCCGCCCACAGACTGTCGATAAACTATCAATTTAGAAAACCGCCAGCCAAGGAAAGGGGTTGG
>JBJDZI010000128.1:0-27776 GCA_051867925.1 Eubacteriales bacterium | reverse complement strand
ATATCTTTGAATAACTTCCTTTTCTTTTTGGTTCACATCATTTTAGCACATACACTACTGAAAATTATATTATTGTCGATGATATGCAAAAGGTCACCAGTGCCTACACAAATGACAATGCCCCTGTTAACTTCTTGAAGCAAAGCCGCGTTTTGTTTGCAGAGGAAACAAATAAAACCGCCAAATTGCTTCGTGCAATAGGCTTCCAAAATGCCTATCGCATTGCAAACAGCGGTTTCATAGGTAGTATATCATATGATGACAATACTGTCAATATCTCCGGCAAGGAATTTACGGAAATTACCGACGATACTGAACAATTCCAACAGCGCACCGAGACTCTTACCGACCGTGAGATTCTGTCTATGGCTTCTGATCAAGTGGAAGT
Organism: Eubacteriales bacterium; assembly: GCA_051867925.1. Lineage (GTDB taxonomy): Bacteria > Bacillota > Clostridia > Oscillospirales > CAG-272 > CAKSQF01. The sequence goes on along the minus strand of JBJDZI010000128.1, from coordinate 27,388 downwards.
GTACGATCTGACCGCTGCCGAGCAGGACGCACTTCAAATCTATAAGGAACGCCTTCACAAGCTGGATGATCTGCAGAAGAAGAGAGCCGAACAAGGCAGACTCTACAAAGAACAGCAGTTTGGTACCAAGGTTGACCGCGAAGCGGCTTCCGAGACGCTGAACCGGCTGCACGTTCTGGACGAGCAGATAAAGGGCGAGTGCCGATCTCCTTTCCGTCGAGGAAAAAACGGTACTGAAACGGGTACTGCAAAAAGCCCGCAAGGTAGTGGAAGCAGAAGAGAGACAGCACGGGCAGGAATTTCTCGCCCGCTGACGTGATCGCAGAAACAATGCCGCCGACATGGAGACCGCTCGATAGACATCGAAGAATAGCTTGACATTCTCGTTTATTGCTATCTGATCGGTGATTTCATACAGTTGGATCAATTCAGTGACTTCGCCTCCTCCTACGCTCTCTTCGCGCTTGCATCAGCGGATCTCCTTCATTTGTCTGCGCTTGTTCCGTCTGACGCGGTTGATCTGCCGCTCGAAATCGCCGTTGGCGATCAGTTCCGCTAAGACGAATTGGATATAGGTAGGAACCGTGCAGGAGTAGAAGCCGAGTTTTTCTTCAAATTGCCGGACGAGGCTTTGGGGAAGCACCATGTATCCCGCGCGCAGGGCAGGGGAAACGGTTTTGGAAAAGGTGTTCATATAGATGACGTTTTCGTCTGTAGAACTGCCGAAAAGCGTTTCTTCCGACTTTTTGGAGATGGAAAACTCCGACTCGAAATCGTCCTCCACGATGTAGCGGTGATCGGTACTCGCCCAACGCAGGTACTCGTGCCGTTTGGATGCCGAGGCGGTGATGCCGCTGGGATAGCTTCGATACGGCGTGATGTGCAGAACATCCGCCTTGGAATTCCACAGCGCGCTACTCTCAATACCGTCCTCCCCCAGTGCCAGCATTTCGTAGCGGACATCGGCGGCATGGTACACCTGTCGGATCTGCTTATAGGATGGCGACTCGATGGCAAAGACCCGATCTCTGCCCAGCAGTTCCACGATCAGGGTATAGAGATATTCCGAGCCGGAGCCGATGATGATCTGCTCCACATCGCACACAATGCCGCGATTTCGAAGCAGGTGCCGGCGGATCGCCTCTCTGAACTCTGCGCATCCTGCGTTGGGCGATCGCTCCAGAATCGCCTCGCCCATGTTGCTCAACACGCTCCGCATGGTTTTGGCTAAGACGGAGAAGGGAAATTCCTCGTTCGCATCGCTGTGCGGATGCGGGGGAGGGTGGATCTTTCTGCCGGAGGGGACGGCAAATCCGTCGTCTGCTCGAAAGATCACGAAAAATCCGCTTCGCTCCTTGGATTCCACATATCCCTCGTCGCAAAGAAGAGCATATGCGTGTTCTACTGTGATGGTGCTGACCCCCACCTCCTCTGCGATGATCCGCTTGGAGGGAAGTTTGCTGTTGTAAGGATACACGCCCGCCACGATATCCTCCCGCACCTGTCGATACAACTGAATATACGCGGGCGCGGGATCATTTTCCTGAATGATATACTTCATCTGGCTATATAAAATTCTCCGTTTCTGATTATTTTCGTATGCCAAAAAGTATTATATACTATTGGTATCCGAAAATCAAGGAGGATTTTATAAAATGTCGGAAAAAAGATATGAACTCAACAAAAATCTCGCGCAGATGTTAAAGGGCGGCGTGATTATGGACGTCACCACACCGGAGCAAGCGAAGATCGCAGAGGCGGCAGGGGCTTGCGCCGTGATGGCATTGGAGCGGATCCCTGCCGATATCCGCGCGGCAGGCGGAGTCTCCCGCATGAGTGATCCCAAGATGATCAAGGGCATTCAGGAGGCGGTGTCCATTCCCGTAATGGCAAAATGCCGCATCGGTCACTTCGCGGAGGCACAAATTCTGCAGGCAATCGAGATCGACTACATTGACGAGTCCGAGGTGCTGTCTCCTGCCGACGATAAATATCATATTGACAAAACTAAATTTGACGTTCCTTTCGTTTGCGGCGCAAAGGATCTGGGCGAAGCACTTCGTCGGATCAGCGAGGGTGCATCCATGATCCGCACCAAAGGCGAACCCGGTACGGGAGATGTGGTGCAGGCGGTCAGACACATGAGAATGATGCAGGCTGAGATCCGTCGGATCGGTGCGATGGCAGAGGACGAACTGTTCAATACGGCGAAGGAACTGCAAGTACCCTATGAACTGGTGCAGTATGTACACAAGCACAAGAAACTCCCCGTGGTGAACTTTGCCGCAGGCGGCGTGGCAACTCCCGCAGATGCGGCGCTGATGATGCAACTGGGCGCGGAGGGCGTATTCGTAGGCTCAGGCATTTTCAAATCGGGAAATCCCGCCAAGAGAGCCGCCGCTATCGTGAAGGCAGTGACGAACTATAACGATGCCAAACTGCTGGCTGAGCTTTCCGAGGATCTTGGCGAGGCAATGGTCGGAATCAACGAGCAGGAGATCGAACTACTGATGGCGGAAAGAGGAAAGTAATGCGAATAGCGATTCTGGCGTTGCAAGGGGCTTTTGCCGAACACGAGCAAATGCTCTCTCGGTTGGGCGTGTCCACGGTGGAACTTCGGCAAAAAAGCGATCTTGCAAAACAGTTTGACGGATTGATCATCCCCGGCGGTGAAAGCACGGTGCAGGGAAAACTGCTTCGCGAACTGGGAATGTTCGACGAGCTAAAGCGTCGAATCGAAGACGGACTGCCCGTATTCGGTACCTGTGCAGGGCTGATCTTGCTGGCGAAAGTCATCCAAAACGATGCGCGCACTCATTTGGCGACCATGGATATCGTTGCCGTGCGCAATGCGTACGGTCGTCAGCTGGGCAGTTTTTCCACGGAATGCGAATGCAAAGGCATTGGGAAGATTCCCATGACCTTCATCCGCGCGCCGTACATTGAATCGGTAGCGGGGAGCGTGGAAGTCTTGGCACAGTGCAACGGTCACATCGTTGCGGCACGGCAGGGCAACCAACTGGTAACGGCGTTCCACCCGGAACTGAACGACGATTTGTCCGTCCATCAATATTTTGTGAAAATGATTTGAAATTGAGGCTCCGCCTCAAACTCCGGCAGGAACCTTCTTGAAAGAAGGTTCCTGCACCTCTAAGTACTTCTATGAAGGGCGGCAAATCCTTGTCGCCCTTATTTACTTGGAACCTTCTTAAAAGAAGGTTCCAAACCTCCAAGAACTTTTAAAAAGGGGCGGCAAATCCTTGCCGCCCGCAGACTGTCGATAAACTACAAATTTAGAGTGCCGCCAGCCAAGGAAGTGGGTGGAGAGCTCGAGAGGAGGGCGAAAACTTCGGCGTATGAGATGGTTTCGCCCTCCTTTCGATTTTCTGAAAGACTTTTTCGACAAACTGGGGGCGGCAAATCCTTGCCGCCCGGATTCTTTTGTTTGGATTTAGGCAGTGACAGAGCCAAGGGAAGGGGTGGAGAGTCTGAGGAGAGGGCGAAACCATATAGGACGCCGAAGTTTTCATCCTTTCCCTCTTTCTTGGCTCGTGGGCAATCCTCAGAGACACCTTTTAGCAGTATGAGGGGGCTGTCGAAAGTTCAGGAATGATTCCTATCAAACCGACAACCTATTCAAAAAAACACTTGCGTACAATGATTGTGACAAGTGTTTTTTTGTGTAGTTGTGATAATCAATCATTTTGGATAATCATTTTGCGACAGCCCCGAATTGGTTGTATGTCATAGACCGCGCATCGTCCATAAGAGTAGGGAAGAAGTCGTTACTCTGGCAAAATGCAAGAAGGTTTCATCCAAAATCCGAAATAATAGCCCGAAATCGTGCGCGATCGGTTGCAAATTTGCAGAATTTATGTTATAATACCTACAACAACATCATGAAAGTGAGCGAACATCAATGAAATGTCCTCGTTGTCATTCCAAAATCGGAAAGGGAAAATCCGTTTGCGATCATTGCGGAGCGCCTCTTCCCGAAAAGAATTCCCTGCATCAATGCTCGTGCGGCGCAAAGATTCCGGAAGGTGCTACCTTCTGCAATCAATGCGGAAAGCCTGTGAAACAGCCTAAAACCGGACGGAAGGTGGTCGCCGTTTTGCTGACCGTCGCCATTCTGTTCGGTGGCGTGGGCGTACTCGGCTGGCAGTTTGGCTGGTTCTCATGGCTCGGCGGGTTGCTGCCCGGCTCGGATAAAGATGAGAAGATCGAGGCATATCTGAATGCGGCAGAGGCTTCTCTGAATTCGAGTGTGACTTATTTCACCGCAGAAGAGACGGCTCAACTGGAATCCGCTATCCTGATGTCCTCCATGGTAGGAAATACGCTGGTTTTGGAAATCTCTTCCGGCTCCGTGCTGGATTCGCTGAAGACCGGCTCGCTCTTCCTGCTGGAAGGAAGTGAGGATTCCGGGTTCGGTGAAAATTATTTCGGCAAGATCGTCAACAAGTATCAAAGTATGGATCACATGGTCTACTATATTGATACGCCTGCGGTTGACGAAGTGTTCGACGATCTGGAACTGGATTTCATGCAGATCCTGAGCTCCGGGAATCTCACCGAGTTCTATGCTGTGGACGGCGTAACGTTGAAAAGCGGCAGTGCGGCGATAGCGGGTGTAGGCGAAGGATCCGTTACACAAATGGGAGGTTTGTCTGCAGACGGAATCACTCAATTGTCTGCCACCGCAGAACCAACCGGTGTTACCGTAAGCAGTGAGGGATTGAACACCTTCTCCGTGAGCATCGAAATCGATATTTTGAAACTGCTTCAGAAGAAATTCAAAGATAATATCGACCAAGTGGCTACCGATTCCGCGCAATACTCTACCAAAGTCTCCAAGAGTGATGCGGCTTCGACTACGGTCTACACCACTGATACAGGTGTTTGCTATCATAAAGACGGATGCCGCTATCTTTGGAACAGCAAGAACGAGACGACTTTGCAGTCGGCAGTAGCGCGTGATCTGCGCGCCTGCACTGTCTGCCAACCGCCTGTGATCAGCGAGGATTCCGGTAATGATTATCTCGATGCAGAACTGAAGCTTTCCGGCACCGTAACTCTGCAGGATCTGGCTTTCGGCGTCTACGCCAAAGGCGAGAAATGGGATACGGATGACGGGTTCGAGAATATGTCGGTCAAAACAGCTGGCGATCTGGTGGCAAACGTCAATTTACAGGGCAATTTGTCATTGGAATTTGAGCAGAACGATACCAAGCTGATCGTATCCGACCCCTTCGGAAATCCGTTGCTGACCTTGACTGGACTCAAAGAAAAACTGCTTCCCATTGCCTATCTGACATGGAATTGCGGTACCTTCCGAATCACCGATGTACCCAACAGCAAGAACAACAAACTCGACACCGCATTGTCCGTGGGAATCCTGATCTATACCGATCTGCAGGGAAATATCTCTTTCGGTATGGAATTTGATTGTACATACACCAAACCCATTGATTTTGAGTTTGACGTGTTCAAAAACGGCAAATTCTTGGGTGTAGGCGAAGAAAAAAACACCGTGACCGATGAAGCAGAGACTGCGGGAACGATCGATTGGTATTTGAAAGCGGAGATGGCAGCAGATGTTGATTTTGAGGCACTGGGTGCGTCCATGATGCTGTATGTCTCTAACTTGAATATTTTTGAACTGTCTCTGGCGAAAATCGGCGCGGATGTGAACGGTGCCGTCGGTTTTGACAGTCGGAAACTGGCTGACGAGAACTACGGATTCTATGCAGAAGGAAAGGTCCGCATCTATTTGCAGATGTTGGAGATCAAGTTAAAGTGTGAAGCGGAAGCATTCGGAGCGGAATTGGAGGTCGGCTGTACCGTCGGCCCGCTGGTAGATCTGACCCTCTGGCAGGCGCGGAAGCAGACGGAACGGGATATTGTGTTGGTACTGGACGTGTCGGCGAGTATGAGCGGCACGCCGCTGAAAGAGGCGAAGAACGCCGCTGTGAAATTCGTGCAGACCGTGCTCAAGGAGGATTCCAGCGTTGCAGTCGTGACATACTCCGGTTCTGCGGAGATTACATCTGAATTTTCCAACAACGAAGGTGGTCTGACCACTGCCATCGAGCGCATCTACTCCAGCGGTATGACCAACATTGAGTCAGGACTGAAGGTGGCAGAGAAATTGCTTTCGGAAAGTAAAGCCAAGAAGAAATCCATCGTTCTGCTCAGTGACGGCTTGCCTAACCGAGGTGAAGTCGGCGACTCGCTCATTGAATACTCCGATACGATCAAGGAGCAGGACGTATACATCTACACCCTCGGTTTCTTCGGGGCTTTGAACGGCAGCGAGAAACTGGAAGCGCAGGAACTGATGGAAGCACTTGCCAGCCACGGAATGCATTACGAGGTTGCCAGTGCGGACGATCTGGTCTATTTCTTCGGAGATCTTGCCGATCAGATCAGTGGTCAGAAGTACATCTATATTCGGATCGCCTGCCCTGTGGATGTTACGGTCAAATATAACGGCGAGCGGCTTTGCTCGAAGGAATCCAAGCTGAACACCCGTACCGATTTCGGCACATTGACCTTTGAGGAAAACGATGAAGAAGCGGACGAGGACAGCGATAACCGTATCAAGGTTCTGCGGTTGAAGGAGGGTGCGCAATACGAGATTCAAATCGAAGGAAACGGGCGCGGCAGAATGGATTACACCATCGGCTTTATGGACGAGAACGGCGAGTACAGCGATATTCGCGAATTCAGAAACATCAAGATCACCAAGCGAACAGAGATCACCACGGTAGCCGCTCCTGCCAAAGCCACTTATCTGTATGTGGACGAGGATGGCGACGGCGTGCGCGATCTGACCTATAAAGCCGTAGCGGACAGCCGCGGGCAACTGGTGGAGGAATCGAACGTCCTGCTGATCGTGATCATTGTTGTGGCGGTGGTTTTGACTGTCGGCGGAGGATGCGCGATGGCGATCGTGATCCATCGCAAACAAAAGCGCAAACATATCACAACCGGCGCTTGATTTCAGGAAACTATTTGATTGAAATTGGGGCGTTGCCCCAACCCCCGCAAGCCCCTTTTTCAAAAGGGACTTGACCCCCAAACAACAAATTCGGGCGGCAAATACTTGCCGCCCGAATTTGTTGTTTGGCTTAGACTGCGAATAGACGTGAAAAATTACCGATCATTCATCTTGGCGCGAAAGATCGAACACAGGATGGAATAGACGATGGCACCGACGATCAGTACCAAGCCGATGGTGAATCCAATGGCGAATATGTATTGCGCGGAGTCTACGATTCCGCGCGCTAACAAATCCAGCAAGGAAATGGGAAGATCCAGCAGATCGGCGAGAATGACCGTCAGGACGTCGGTGAATAAAGCCACGATGCCGAACAGACCGCCCACGGTCAAGAAAGCAGCGCCCGCGTAGGACAGCGCAATGGGACGGAAGAAGTTGATCAGCGCGATCAAAAGCAAGCAGAAGAGCATCCCTGCAAATAGGAGGGAGACAACCCCGCCGGAGACAACGAAAGCGACCGTTTGCAGCACAGGGGCTTCTTCAACGATCTTGGAAACCGAAATCTTTTCCAGTGCCTGCGTTTTTTCCAGTTCTTCGGTGATGGTGCCGATTATTTCATCGGTGACCTCCACCTCCAGAATCTCTTCGATCTCTTGGCGGTTGTCCTTAATGAATTCGCCCACATCTTCGGGGGTCAGCGAGGTATCGGAGGTGTTTTCCAGCAGATCCTGCAAAAGCGAATTTGCGATGTCGGACAGATAATTTTGTACGAAATCGGCTTGCAGAAGTTCATCTACCTGCGCGGGGTCGATGATCTGCTCCACATTGCCGATTTGCTTCTGCGCTTCGTTGAATGCGTCGTGCACGGTATCTGCGACAGTCTGCGTCTTCCCCCGAACGGTGATCTCAATCTCTCCGACGTTGACCTCGGAGATCACTCGTTTGATATTGTTGGGCGAGATATTATACAGAACCATGTGAAGGGCACCTGCGGCAATGCCCAGCGCGATAGCGACGATCAGTAGAATGGTCGAGAAGAATCCGCAGATCACGCGCACCCATGCGGGACGGCGATAGCGGGTCTTGGGAGGACGGAGCGCAGGCGCAGGGACGGATATGGGATCGGATGCAGGATCAGATGCAGAATCAGATGCGGGATCGGATGTAGCGGAAGTTGCTTGAGCAACATCCGGTGTTTCATGGGGAGCGACGGAAGCACCGCAGAAGGGGCATACCGTGGATTCTGCGGGGATGTCGTTTCCGCAAGCGGTACATTTGATAGAGTCCATAGTCATCTCCAAAATAGGAAAGATTTTGATTCATTTGGGTCAATACCCACCAATGGGGGAGTTGAGCCTTCTCCTATCGGTGATTGGGGAAAATGGAGGCGTGCGGTATGTGGAAACTCTCCTTAGTTTTGCCCGGCCATAAACGCTTCGATCTTGTCGGGCGTGCGGATGATGTCCTCGGACAGGCAGACACATCCGTCCTCAGTGATGAGCAGATCGTCTTCGATGCGAATACCGATGGCTTCTTCGTCGATATACAGACCGGGTTCGTCGGTGATGACGCATCCGGGACGGAGGATACGATCGTCTGCGACCTCAATGTCGTGGACATCAATGCCCAGATGATGGCTGACGCCGTGCATATAGTAGCGGGAGACTTCCGCGGGTGTTTGAATCTTGCCCATCTTGATCAGACCCTCTGCCAGCACATCCTTGCAGATCTCGTTGAGCTGACCGCAGGTCATACCGGGTTTCGCCGCCTTGGCAACCGTGCGGTTGGCATCCAGCACCAGCTGATAATACTGCCGCTGACGGTCGGTAAATTTGCCGTTTACGGGATAGGTGCGGGTGATGTCGGCACAGTAGCCGTCGGCTTTCGCACCCAGATCCAGCAGGATCAGATCGCCGTCGTTGCATTTTTCGCGGTTGGTGCCGTAGTGGAGCATGGTGCCGTTGATGCCCGCACCTGCAATGGTGGGGAAGGAGGGACCCTCTGCACCCTCGAAGAAAATTTTTGCTTCAAATGTCGCCTGCACCTGATACTCGTACAGTTCGGGGCGCAGGGTGCGCATCACTTCCTCCAGACCTGCCTTGGTCATGCGGATTGCTTTTTGAATGGCGGCGACCTCTTCCGCATCCTTGCAACGGCGCAGAGCGGCGGTAGGAGTGTGGAGGTTCTTGATGGAAACGGCAGGGTAGAGTTTGGCAAATTCCTCTGCCTTTACGGAATTGTAGTCGGGCAGATCGGCGGCAGAGTGACGTTCGGTGTCGAAGTAAGCGACCTTGGCAACATCGGATGCCATATGACGGGACAGATCGCCCTCCAACTGGTGAATGTAACGGATAGACTGGATGCCGCTGATCTCACGCGCCTCGTCGGGCGTTACCATCTTCCCCATCCAACGGACGGCGAGGGGATCGACTTCGGGAATATAAAGGGTGGCGGAGCATTTTCCGTCCCGCTTGATCATGACCAGCGCCATGTTTTCGCGGGTCAGACCGGTATAATAGAAAAACTGGCGGTTGCAACGGAAGGGATAATATTCGTCCTGACTGACATGGATGGGGATGCCGGAGTAAAGGATTGTGATGCTCTTGTCTGCCAGAAGCGGGATCAGATTTTCGCGGTGTGCGGGAATAGACATAGTGTGGTAACCTTCTTTCGATGGTAAAATTCATTCTGTTTTATTGTAGCACAGTTTTGCGCGGCTGTCTACCATTTTGTGTGAAAAAAGTCAGAATTATGCCAACGTTTTGTGGAAAGCAAACTCTGATTTCGGGAAACTACTTGACAAGATGCTTCCTTCGTGATAGAATAAAATGAGATAAAATGGCTGTATCTATACTGAAAGGATAACCCATGAACCAAGATGAAACGAAACTGCAACCGCAAACGGAGCGGCAGGCGCAGTATCATACACATATTTCCGCAAAAAAGCGGCTGTTCGAACTGAATCTGAAGGAAGTCTGGCGGTATAGGGATCTGATCGTCCTCTTTACCCGCCGCAGCTTTGTGCTGACCTATAAGCAGACCGTGCTGGGACCTGCATGGATCTTTTTGACCCCCATCATCACCAGCTTGATCTATACCTTCGTCTTCGGCGGGATCGCAGGAATCTCCACTGACGGCGTGCCGACGCTGTTGTTCTATTTGGCAAGCAACGCGATCTGGACCTTCTTCGCTTCCTGCGTGACCCAGAACGCCGCCACCTTTACCGACAACGCGCATGTTTTCGGAAAGGTCTATTTTCCAAGACTGACCACGCCTATTTCCAATATGCTGGCGTCGGTGATCCGGTTTCTCGTCCAGATGATCCTCGTGGTCATCCTGCTGACTTATTACGCGATAATCGGGGCGGTCTCTCCCCATTGGTGGGGAATTTCGCTGATTCCCTTGATTCTGTTACAACTTGGCGTGCTGGGACTGGGCGTGGGGATCATCATCTCCAGTCTGACCACCAAATACCGTGATCTTGCCATCTTAGTCACCTTCGGCGTGCAACTTTGGATGTACGCCACGCCTATCGTCTATCCGCTCTCGCAACTTTCGGGCGGCTTTATGCGGACTGTCCTGACGATCAATCCCGTTACCGCCCCTGTAGAGGTCTTCCGTTGGGCACTTTTGGGAGAGGGTACCATCCTGCCCGTTGCACTGGTGCTGTCGGCGATGCTGACTGTTGTGATAGCTCTGGTGGGAATTATGATCTTCAACCGCGTGGAAAAGACTTTTATGGATACTGTATAAGAAGACTTATACGGAAACTGTTTAGAAAAACTATCATGGATACCGTTTAAGAAAAATAGGAGAAAATATGAGCAATCCCGTTGACAACCGTCGGGTAGCCGTTCGGCTCTCGGGGGTGAAAAAAATGTACAAGCTGGGACAGATCGGCGGCGGCACGCTGCAAAAAGATCTGCAGAGCTGGTGGGCGCGTATTCGCGGGAAAGAAGACCCCAACTCTATCATCGGCAGCCAGCAGCGTCTGTCGGGAGAGACCTTTTTGGCTCTGCGGGGCATTGATCTGACCGTCTATCAAGGCGAGGCACTGGGTATCATCGGCGGCAACGGCGCGGGCAAAAGCACGCTGCTGAAATTGCTGTGTCGGGTTACCGCTCCCACAGAGGGTGAGATCGACATCTACGGGCGCATCTCCTCCATGTTGGAGGTGGGTACAGGTTTCCACGGCGAAATGACCGGCAGAGAAAACGTCTATCTGAATGGCGCGATTCTGGGCATGACCAAAGCTGAAATCGACGCCAAAATGGAGCAGATCATCGAGTTTTCCGAGGTGCGGGATTTCATCGACACACCGGTTAAGCGTTATTCCTCCGGTATGTATGTGAAACTTGCTTTTGCGGTGGCGGCACATCTGGATTCCGAGATTCTGATCATGGATGAAGTGCTGGCGGTAGGCGATATGGCGTTCCAGAAAAAGTGTCTGGATCGGATGCGGGACGCCGCAACCAAGGAAGGACGCACCGTCCTGTATGTTTCCCACAACATGAACACCATCCGCCAACTTTGCGACCGTTGCGTAGTGCTGGACAAGGGACAGATCATCTTTGAAGGGGATGTGGAAGAGGGAATCGAGCGTTACATGGGAACCAAGCTGACCTCTTCCGGCGTGGTGGAACTGACCTCCCTCAAGCGCGCACCTGATTTTGCCGGGCACGCCGTTACGATGGATGCAATTTGGAGTGAAGAACTGGAAAATGCCGTGTATCCCGTAGGGAGCAAAATGAAATTGCGGCTGTCCTACACATCCTCCCGCGCAGTCGTATCTGCCAATCTGCGGATGATGGTGCATAGCGCAGACGGTACTCCCGTTACGATGTGTACTACAAGCGAAGGATTCGAACTGGCGTGCGGAACGCAGGAGACCGTGGAGATCGAGGTCGACACCTCACGTCTGGCACCGGGCAGATACACGCTGGGCACCGCCATTTACGAAGTCGACGAAATGGGACACAACACCAATCTGGATGCGCTGAAAGAGATCTACAACTTCGAAATCGTCAGCGTTCCCGGATTTAATCATAATATGGAATGGCTTCCTCGCTATTGGGGCAATACCTTCTGCCAGCCCATGAAACTGCGCAAAATCACGGACGGCAAGTCCGCTGAGTAGACACAGCCGCTTGACAGGACTTTTCAAAGCAGCCACGCCCATTCATTTCCTCCACGAACTGACGGGGCGTGAAGCCTTGAAAAGGAGTGTTATGGAAAAGAGCAAACGCTTGATCAATTGCCATATTTCTATTCAAACCTGCAATCAACATCGTCCGTGCCGCACCGCGCGGAAGATGACTCAAAAGGAGTGCTAAGCAATGGATCTGTTGTATCCTTGGCGGCTGATCGTTCGCGCAGAACGACGCCGCCGGCGAAAACGCGCAGAAGCGGAAGATTTGCGAACCTATCTTTCCGATTGCGACGGCAAAACTGCAGTGATCCCCGGTACGCCCTTGCACGACAATCTGGGCGACAGCGCCATTTTTTTGGCGCAGAAGACGTTTTTGGAGAACTGCGGTTACACGGTCAAAGAAATCACATGGGAGCAGAGCCGAACCCATCGGAAACTGCTTCGGAAGATCATCCCCCAAAATACCCTCATCGCGCAACTGGGAGGAGGAAACATGGGCAATCAATGGATAGGTGAGGAGAGACTCCATCGAACGCTGACCGAGGATTATCCCCATCATCCCACCGTCATCTTTCCCCAGACCATCTACTTCACCCCCGACGCGGACGGAGCGGCGGAGCGAGTAGTCAGCGCATCGGTCTACGGCAGTCATCCCACTCTGGTGCTGGTGACCCGTGAGGCGAACTCCTTTGCGGTGGCGAAAAAAATGTGTCCCGAGACCACCGTCCTGCTGACTCCTGATATCGTACTGTCGGCAACCATGGAGACTTTCGGTGCGATGCCGCAGACAAGATGCGGGATTCTGCTTTGTATGCGCTCCGATTCGGAGCGGTCTACGACTGACGAGATGCAAAGTGCTCTGGAAGAGATGCTGGCAGACACAAAAGAGACGATCCGCAAAACCGATATGTATGCGGAGGATGCGGTCACGCCCCAAAATCGCGCATCGCTGGTGCGTGCCAAAATGGAAGAGTTTGCCGCTGCACGGCTGGTGATCACCGACCGTTTGCACGGAATGATCTTTGCCGCTCTGACCGCTACGCCATGTATCGTATTTACCAACACCAATTACAAGATCAGCGGAACTTACGAGTGGCTTCGCTATCTTCCTTATATCCGCTTTGCGGATAGCGTGCAAAGAGCAGAGGACTATTTGCCTGAACTGCTTGCCATGAAAGCGCAGGAATATGAAGGCGCTCCTCTGCGGGAACGATTCCAAGTGCTGAAAGATCTTCTGTAATCGGAAACTGTTTGATGCGGCGTAGCGAAGTGTTCCGAAAAGCTGCAAGCATCATCATCTTGCACAATTCCCGATGCCTCTTTTTGCCGAAAATGCCGAATCTGCGGGAGATGGGGGAAAAGTCTTGCTTTTTCCTGCAATAGATGGTATAATGAACTATCTATAAGCCTTAGGTAGCCTTGCGAGACTGCTAATCGGCGAAATCTGTTAGACCGAGGAGAATCACTATGAAACGCAAAGTATTGTTTCGATCAATAGCGGCTATGCTGGCATCGCTGTTTTGTCTGTCCGCTTGTTCCGGTGCCGATATGCTTGGCACTACCGCCGCCCCCACTACGGAGGAAGTGACTACCGCAACCCCTACTACCACCGCTGATCCCGCAGGTACCACCGAACCCGAGGAGGATAACGGCTGGGTATCCGCGATCTTCGGCGGCGGTCCCTTCTGTCAGGGTAAACGGAGCCTTCAGGATGTGAAGGCGGCGGGATATGATACCATTATGCTGTGGTCGGTTCATGTTCACGATGACGGTACACTTTACCTCAACGACATCAAAGTCTGTGAGAACGGCGAGTTCGTAGGCGGCGATCAGATGAAAGAGGGGTGGCAGTATCTTAAAGCAGCTCCCACTACCATTAACCGCATCGAACTGTCGGTAGGTGCTTGGGGCACCAAGGACTTTGAGTCCATCGCTGCTCTGATGAAGCGGGACGGCACCGGCGAGGATACGATCCTGTACAAGAACTTTAAGGCATTGATCGACGCCAGCGGTGCAGACGCCATCAACTACGACGACGAGTCCAACTACAATGTGGACGATGCGGTAAAGTTCGGTAAAATGGTAGAGAGCATGGGGCTGAAGGTTACCCTTTGCCCGTACAACGCGATGAGCTATTGGGTAAACGTGTACAAGGAACTGGGCGCAGACCTCTGCGACCGTATCTATCTGCAATGTTATGACGGCGGTGCCGGAAATAACGTTCGTGAATGGTACAACGCATTCGGCGGTGTGAAGATCATCCCCGGTTACTGGTGCATCCATTACAACGGTTCGGCAGGCGATACCGCGGCACAGGTCAAGCAGAAACTGGTGGATTGCAAGCGGTTTGCTACCGGCGGCTTCATGTGGCTGTACGACGATATGAAGAAGCTCTCTTCCCCCAACACGACGGCTGATTACGCAGAAGCCATCGAATCCGTAGGAGAATAATCTGATTAAAAATCCGCCTTCGGGCGGATTTTTTGGGTTTGTCCCCGCGGTTGCAATTGCCTACCGCAAAAAACGGTCGCCCCACCCGACGGATTGCGAAAATTGCCCTTCTATTGGCGAAAATTGCGGAATTGTTCCGCCCCTCTTTACAGAGCAGAAGGATCAGAGTATAATAAAATCAGCCAAACATGTAGAAAAAGGAGTTTTTTCAAGATGAAATTCAAACGTCTGATTGCCGGTCTGCTGGGTACCGCCATGCTGGTTCCGTCGGCGGCAACGCTGATCTCCTGCAGTAAAACGCAGAGTCAGCAAACTACTACACAAGGAGATAACAACATGAATCCTAACCCCGATCAGGTCTCCGCCCTGAAGATCAATACCATGAAAGTCAACGAGACCGACACCCCCATCGGGCTGGATACCACTCCCGTCTTTTCCTGGATTCCCGCATCCGAAGAGTACGATCAGTTCCAGACCGCCTATCAGGTGATCGTCTCTTCCACAGCCGAAAAGGCACAAACGGGTGAGGGTGACCTTTGGGACAGCGGCAAAGTGGAGTCCGCCTTCTGTTACAGCGTTCCCTATGCAGGAGCAGATCTTGCTTCCCACACCACCTATTACTGGACGGTTCGGGTCTGGGATGCCGATCACGCGGTAGTCACCTCGTCCGTATCACAGTTTGCCACGGGTATTCTGAATCAGAATGAATGGACCGGCACCTGGATCGGTCGCAAGCCAGATCAGTATTCGGTATCGCTGTCCGATGCCAAGTGGATATGGTATGTCGGTTCCAATCCCGGCAACAGTGCTCCTGCGGGCATCCCCGAAAATACCCAGTATTTCCGCTTGGACTATTCTCCCGCAGAAGGGAAGACTGTCAAGGAAGCCCTCTTCTTCTATACCGCCGACGATGAGGCAGTGATGTTCCTCAACGGCGTGGAATGGTCCCAGACTACCGCTTGGTCTGCGGGCGCCATCTGCGATCTGACAGGTTCGCTGAATGCGAACAATGTGATCGCCGTGGCGGCGCACAACACCTCCAACGGTTACGCAGGCTTCATCGGCAAACTGGTGGTTACCTATACCGACGGAACCCGCGAGTCCGTCATCTCCGACAAGAACACATGGAAGGTCAGCGAGACCGCTCCCGACGGTTGGAATACTGTGGGCGGCGACACTTTCACCTTCCGCACCCCCGATATGTACTGCAATTACAACAACGGTCCCTGGTCGGGCGTGGCTCTGTCCGCTTCCGGAGATCGGGCGGCGACTCTGCTCAGAAAGGACTTTACGCTCAAAGGCGAGGTAGCCGAAGCGTATCTGTCGGTTGCGGGACTGGGCTATTTCGAACTGCAGATCAACGGAAAGACTCCCGACGACACCGTGCTGAACTGCTGTAATACCCAGTACAACAAAACCGTTCTGTACCGCACCTTCAATGTGACCTCCATGTTGAAAGCGGGCGACAACGCCATCGGCGTAGAACTGGGCAACAGCTTCTACAACGAGCAGGGCGGCGTCTGGAACTGGGCATCCGCATCCTGGCGGGACAATCCCAAGATGCTCCTGCAAATGACCGTTCGCTATGTCGACGGCACTACCGAATCCTTCGTCTCCGACACCACTTGGCAGGCGACGGTGAACGGTCCCATCACCTTCAACTCCATCTATTACGGCGAGACCTACGACGCCCGTAAAGAACTGGGTGACTGGGCAAACGTGTGCTACGATGCCTCCGCTTGGATCGAGTCTCAGAAGATGGACGCACCTAAGGGCGAATTGATCTGCCAGCTGGAAGATCCCATCCGCCGCGTGGCATCCTTTGAGGTCAAAGACATCCAAAAGCGCGCCGACGGCTCCTTTGTCATTTACGCCCCCGAAATGATCTCGGGTTGGGCACGGATTGCCTTCAAGAATCAGCCCGCAGGCAACAAGATTACCATCCTGTACGGCGAGAAGCTCCTTTCCGACGGCAATGTCCAGAAGTTGGGCGGCTCCGACGGTACCAACGCAGGCTGGTGGCCCGAGCGTTACAACATGACCGACGAGTACATCACCAAGGGCAGCGAGATCGAGACCTACGAGCCCAAGTTCAGCTACAAAGGCTATTCGTACATCCAGATTTGGGGCTATGAGGGAGAACTGACCAAGGACGATATCCTGCTCTACCGTACCTCCAACGATGTGGCGGTCACCGGTCAGTTTACCTCTTCCGATCAGCTGATCAATGATCTGCACGCCATGATGGTGCGCACCATGACCAACAACCTGCAGGGTAAGCCCACCGACACTCCCGTTTGGGAAAAGAACGGCTGGCTGGGCGACCTGAACGTGGCGCTGGAGACCTTCACCTATAACTTCGACTTCTCCAACTTCCTGCCCAACTTCGTGGAAATCATGGAAGACTGCTTCCAGCAGTACGGTCTGCTTCCTCAAATGGTTCCTACCTCCGACTGGGGTGTGTCCGACCACTATGTATGGAACAGCGTATTCGTCTTCTCGGTTTACGAACTCTACACCGTCTACGGTATGGATTACTATATGAACGAGCAGTATTCCGTACTGAAAAAATATGCCCAGGGCATTATCAGCAGTATGCGCCGCAGTAACTGGATCGCTCCCGACGGACAGTTGGGCGACTGGGTATCTCCCATGAACGGTGAAAATCTCTCCTACAGCGAGTCTCCCAACGAGGGTAGTGGCATCGTGGCAACCGCCTACGTCTACAAGATGCTGGTGACCATGGCGAAGATAGCTGAACTCACGGGACATACCTCCGATATCAAGACTTTTAGTAACGCTGCCCAACACATTTACGAGGCGTTCAACGAAAAATTCTACAATCGCAGCGGTTACTACGCTACCACCGTTTGGTACAACAACGGTCCTCAGCGGACCAAATTCCGTCAGACCTCTCAGCTCGTGCCTTTGGCATTTGGTCTGGTGCCCGAAGATAAGCTTCAGAAGGTCGTTGACAATCTGGTAGACGATATCGTAGCGAAGGATTACCATCTGGATACCGGTTGCGTGGGTGCAAGGGAGATCCTGCCCGTTCTGTCGAACTGCGGTTACGCAGACGTGGCGTACAAAATCCTGACCCGCCGTACCTATCCTTCCTGGGGCTTTATGATTGAAGAGGGCGCGACCTCTCTGTGGGAGATGTGGGAGACCACTACCCGTTCCCGCGCGCACTACTTCCTGGGTACCTATGACGAATGGCTGTTCCGGTATCTGGCAGGCATCACCAACGTAGAGCAGGGCTATCTGAAGTTTACCATCAATCCCTATATTCCCGCAGAACTGAACTTTGTCACCTGCACCGAGGAGACGGTGCGCGGTAAGATCGAGTCCTCTTGGAAGAAGAACGACGACGGCACCGTGACTATGACCGTCACCGTTCCCTTCGGTTCTGAAGCCACCGTTTATTTCCCCACTGCAGATACGGCAAAGGTCAAGTGGAACGGCGAGGCCATTGCCGATACCATGGACGGCGTCCGCTCGGTGGGCAGCGATTCCGGTCACGCTTACGCGGTACTGGGAAGCGGCAGTTATGTCTTCGTCACCGCTAATGACGCCACCTTCCTGTCCCGCACCAACGCCATCAGCG
The DNA here is from genome assembly GCA_051867925.1 of Eubacteriales bacterium. Taxonomy (GTDB): domain Bacteria; phylum Bacillota; class Clostridia; order Oscillospirales; family CAG-272; genus CAKSQF01. Next base: position 9,178 of record JBJDZI010000128.1, on the reverse strand, counting down.
TGAAGGTTCAGACCGATCTGCCCGCCATCAAGAACGAGGGCGGCAGTTCCGAGGACGAACCCGAAAACGAGGAAGAGATTGAGCATCCCACCGGCACGAACCTTGCCGAGGGCAAAACCGTCACCGCATCCTCTGCGGCAAATTCCCCCGATTACGGCTGGGCACTGAATAAACTGACCAACGGCGACCGCATGGATGTCAACAAGGACGGCGAGTATGCAGGCTACACCAGTAACTCCAACACAGGCTCCAACCACTCCGAGTGGGTCTGCATCGACCTTGGCTCCAAGATGACCGTCAATCGGGTGGTCTGCTATGCCTCTACCCCTACTCCTTCCGTGAAGGAAAGCTGCTACTGCTTTGCCAAGGATTTTGAGATTCAGATTTCTACAGACGGCACGAACTGGACCACCGTGTACAGCGAGACGGGCTACGAGACTCCTTCTTGGGGGCCTCTGACCTTCGACTTTGACGATGTGGAAGCCCGCTACGTCCGCTTCTATGCCACCTCGCTCTATCCGAAAGTGACTGACGGCGGCAGATACTACCTCCAGCTCACCGAGATGGAAGTTTATCAGAAGTAATTGATTAAGTTGATTTAGCAGGAGCCTTCTTGGGGAAGATTCCTCATCTCCCAAAACTATGATGAAGGGTGGCAATTTTTCCATCCCGGGACTTGGCATTTGGGGGAATATAAAACCAATCGGGGCTGTCGAAAGTGTGAAAAGCACTTCCGACAGCCCTTTGGAAAACAGGATGAATACGGATGATTGACCCTGCAAGGATTGGCAGGGATTTCAGAAAGGTTGTGCGATAAATATGCAAAAATACGATATTGCGGCTTACATATGGCCGGCGTATACGGGAGACGAGGGTCGAACGCGCATCTTTTGGCCCGAAGGAATGGGTGAGTGGCAGACCGTGCGCTCAGCCGAGGCAAGATTTCCGGGGCATGAGTGGCCCAGAAAGCCCTTGTGGGGCTATGTCAATGAGGCTGATCCGTATATCATGGAGATGGAAATCAACGCCGCCGTGGAGCATGGAGTCAATGTGTTCATCTATGACTGGTATTGGTACGATAACCGTCCTTTTTTGGAAAACTGTCTGAATGATGGCTTTTTGAAAGCGAAAAATCGGGATTCGATGCAATTCTACCTGATGTGGGCCAATCATGACGCCACCACCTGTTGGGACAAGCGCACCTACGATGTCTGCGAAGAGGTAGTTTGGAGCGGAAAGGTTAACCGTCAGCAGTTTGAGACGGTCTGCCACCGTTTAATCGACCGATACTTCACCCAACCTAACTATTATAAGATCAACGGTTGTCCTGTTTTTATGATCTACGAACTGCAAAATCTGATGGACGGTCTGGGCGGATTGGAGGCAACCCGTGACGCCTTGGATTGGTTCCGCGCCGAGGTGCGCCGGGCAGGATTTTGCGGACTTCACCTCCAGCACACCAAATGGGGGAACGGTGCCTTCAACGTCAGCGGCGTGGATCACGCGGAATTTCGGGGAAGCCGAGAGGTCATCGAGGCGGCGGGATTTGACAGCATGACCAGTTATCAGTTCGTCCATATCACCGATATGAATCGGGATTACCGCCAAGTCCTTACCGATGTGAAACGAAATTTAGCAGAGATGGACGGCTACGGTATCCCCTATTTCCCCCACGTTTCGGTAGGATGGGACAATAATCCCCGTCATACGCGGCTGGCGTATCCCATCGTTCGAGGGAATACCCCCGATGCGTTCAAAGAAGCACTGCTGATGGCGAAGGATTACGTGGACAGCCACAATCTTCCCGCGCCGCTGATCACGGTCAACAGTTGGAACGAGTGGACAGAGACCAGCTATCTCCAGCCCGACGATCGCTACGGTTACGGCTATTTGGAAGCGATTCGGGAAGTGTTCGGTGAGCATTAGTATTTCTGCAAACCAATCGAGGGCGGCAAGTATTTGCCGCCCCTATGTTTTAGGATGATGAAACAGGACGGCAAGAAATTGCCGTCCTGTTCTAATAGTCTTACAGCTCAATCGTTTCCAGACCTGCAGACTCCAGTTTTTCTTTGTTACCCACGGCACAGATGGTGGCGGTGGGCATCAGAGATTCCAGCACATCCGCGTAAGCGGCGATCTGTGCAGGGGTGGTGGCAAGGATCTCAGCGCGAGTCTTCTGACGGAAGGCTTCGGTGGTACCGCTGAAGTAGTGACTGTCGGCGGCACTGCCTTTCTGAGACGCGCTCATGGGGCGGTCTACGCCTGCCATGGTGGAGATGATGTACTGATCCGCGGAATCGGCGGTCTCGAAGGAGCGCAGATATGCGGGGATCGCGGCGTAAGCGGCAAGCGTAGGAGCGGCAGCGGGATCGCGGTAGGATGCCATGAAGTAAGCACCGGTGGGGCTGGCGCCGAACTGGATGCCATAAGCACCGCCCTTGACGCGCACCTCGTTCCAGAGGTAATCGTAGGTCAGAATCTTGGACAGAACCTGCATGGAGCCGTTATACTCCGTCGCGCCCAGATAACTGCCGCCCTGGGCAACGTAGCAGACACCGGAGGGGATACTGATACCCTGTGCGGGCTTGCCAGCCTTAGGCATAGCCATAGGCGTAGGCTTTTCGCCGCCTGCGGGCAGATCGAAGGATGCCATCAGACCGTCCAGCTTGGAGATCTGACCTTCTGCGGTCAGGCTCAGGGTCAGATTCGCCTTGGTGAAGATCTTGCCGCACAGTCCCTTCAGCTTGGCGGCGAGATCGTCGTAGCGCTCGTCGAAGTGATCGGCAAGATCGCAGAGGAAGCGATAGTAGGAGAGCCCGTGGAGGGCGGCGGTGCAAGCTCCTTCGGCAGACAGGGTTGCGAAGATCTCGCCCAGCGCGGCGGAGTTACCGCTGTTGATATAGCGCATCCGATTGCCGTTTCTGGACTGCAGGACGATCATGTTGATCTCGTCCTTCTTCATCAGCGTGGAGGTCAGCACTTCCTGCACGATTTCGGGAGAGTAGGCGATCTCGTCGTCCATGGTAGCGGTGGAAACGGTAAACAGGGGGATGCAGTGGTCGATATCGCCTGCGATGGCGTGGGTGTTGGTTCCACAATAGAATTCGCCCAATTTCAGACCGATTTCACAGCGAAGCTCAGCGGCAGTGTGGGATGCGGTGGAAATGTTGCCCAGCAGTTCGGAGAGCAGACTGGCGTAGGGCAGTTCCTCGGGCGTCAGCGTGGAAAGATCGAAGTAATACTTCAGATAGCTGATCTTTTTGGTGAACAGTTCATGGTTCAGCAAGGGAATGCCAGCAATAGAGGTGACCTCGATGGGCAGTTCGGTGCCCTGCTTACGGATGTCGGAGAGAGCCAGCTTCGGCAGAGTCGCCTTATCTTCAGGGGTGTCCTCCGAGGACTGATACTCGATCAGCGCCTGCATCTGCTCAATCGTTGCGGCAACCTCTTCTTCGGTCATGGAAGCCTTCAGCGCCGCAAATCTTGCCGCTTCTGCATCGGCTTCTTCCTTTGCCAGCGTGTAGGAGGGAAGGGTGGAGAGGAATGCGGTGTGACGGCTGGCGAGAATCTTGGTCTTCAGCAGATTTTCGAAATAACCGTTCTCCAGCCCTGCCTTCATGTGTTCCAGTGCCTGCTCGAAAGTGATAGCGGCGGCGGGATCGCCTCCGTAGAGCCAAGTGTCCAGCATGGTCAGACCGTAGCCGATGCCGGTGGGAGAACCGCTGTTGTTGCCGCGGCGAAGCTGGAACTCGGTCTGATGCAGAACTGCGGCGATCTGACGGTGATCCAGACCGTTCTCAGCGTAGTCGGTGAGGGTGTCCATCAGCAGCTTGTAGAACTCGTCCTTTTTGTCGGCAGAGGTCTTGCGCAGTTGGAAGAAGGCGAAGGGCTGGGCGATACCGTCCATAACATAGGCATAGAAGTCCTGTCCCATGCCGCTTTCCAAAAACTTTTTCTTCAGCGGAGAGTCGTTGCCCGAAGCGATGGCTTCAAAGAGGATGGACATCGCCAGATTTTCCTCGGTGTCGGCGTAGGTACCCGTGACGGCGGCAAAGGCGAGGTAGGCACTCTCTTCTTCCTTGTCGCTCTCGGCGGCAGGATAGTAGGTGACCTTATCCATGCACTGCACAGGTTCCTGCAGGGCGATGGGGATCGCCTTGTTGATGCGATTGTAATGGCAGAGATATTCGTCGTTCAAAAATGCCAGACGCTCGGTCACATCCATATCACCGTAAAGGAACATATAACTGTTTTCGGGGTGATAATAGGTGTTGTGCGCATCTTTGAACTGCTCGTAGGTCAGATCGGGAATGTTGGCAGGGTTACCGCCGGAGCAATGACGGTAGCAGGTGTCGGGGAAGAGTGCCTGCTTGATTGCCTCAAAACTGCGGGTGTCCACAGAGGCAAAGGAGCCCTTCATCTCGTTGTAGACCACACCCTTGCAGGATGCAACGCCGTTTTCGTCGATCTCGGTGTGCCAGCCCTCCTGCAGGAAGATCTGGGGACGGGTATGGACATTGGGACGGAAGGTGGCGTCCATGTAGACGCTCATCAAATTGGCAAAATCCTTGTCGTTGCAGGATGCTACCGGGTAGACCGTCTTGTCGGGGTAGGTCATGGCGTTGAGGAAGGTGTTCATACTGCCCTTAATCAGATCCACGAAGGGTTCCTTCACGGGGTACTTCTGGGAACCGCAGAGAACGGAGTGTTCCAGAATGTGGAATACACCGGTGGAGTCAACGGGCGTGGTGCGGAAGCCTACGTAGAAGACTTTGTTCTCGTCGTCTGCCTTCAGATAGACCAGACGAGCGCCGGACTGCTCATGCTCGAAGGTGTACATTTCTACCGACAGTTCGGGGAGAGGGCGGATTTCGTTCAGGCGGAAGCCGGAATAGAGGCTTCCAACGGTCAGTTGATTCATGGGTATTTCTCCTTTATGATAAATGAATTTGGATTTCTGTTTTCGGTAAATCGGACCGATAAATGAATCGGAGAACGCGGATAGGCGGGGCTTGTCTTACCCGGGAAAGTTGGTAGCGATCAGCGCAGAGGCGATCTCAGGCGTGATAAAGTCGATGGCAAAGGTGCCGTAGCCGCCGCGGGAAAGGGAGAGGAAGTACTCGGTCAGTTTGGGATTGATATAGTCAGACACGGTAGTGATATCGGGAAGTCCGAGCCATCCGACGATATAGCCGCTGGTGAAATTGAGGCAGAAGGTGTTGTCTTTTCCTGCGGCAAAGGCGGCAAGCGCTGTGATCTTGTTCCACTTGCTTTCCCGTTCGGCTTTGTCCTTGAGTTCGTAGTTGTCCTGCACTCTCATGGAAACGCTGCCCGAGATGGTGGATTCGGCATTATCCGCCCAACCTTCGGTACAATTGATGCCGACAGAAGCATTGGTGTAGCGGCGGAACAGGACGATCTTTCCCCGCACCTCACCCAAAGAGGGGATTCGGTTTTGCGTGTACCAAAGATCGGAGTTTTCTGCCATCGACGCGGCAATGGCGGCGGAGAAAGCGGCTTTCTCATCGGCAGAAGCGGATTCCGCATCCTCCTGACGGATGCTCATCAGGAGCGTCTCGCCCGGATGAGCCGCCAGAAAGGCGCGGCAATCTGCCATTACCTCGCTGAAGGACAACTCTTGTGTGATGAAACCGTGATAGACTTCCAGATTGTTCTCCTTCAGTTTCAGACGAATGTCCAAAAAACGCACGCCGGAGGCAAGTTGATCACCGATGGAAAGGGATTGACATTGACTGAATGGATTGGCGACATCGGCTCCGCTGTTGTGGGTGCCGGGGATCGTCAGATCGGCAATGGAACGAGAATCGGGCAGTGCGCCCATCCAATCGGTCAGGGAACCATCCCACGGTGTCAGCGTCAGATCTGCGGTTTGTTCAATGGTTTTGGCTGTACAAACAGACTCATAAACGGTATTTCCGCTCTGCTTCAATTTCAGCGATACCGAAGTATAACTTCCGTCTGCGAGACCTTGCACCGTCAAAACCCGCAGAACAGTATCCTTGGCGGCGGTATAGGTATTCCCGCCCGCTTTGACCGTGTGATAAAGGGGCAGATCTCCAAGAGATGTGCGGACAGTCGCGGGTGCGTGATCGCCTTCAAAGGTGAGGGTTACGGTGACAAAGTCGCCTTTGGTCTCAGCAGGAAATGCCAGCACGACTCGCAGATCGTGGGTGTAGAGCACATCGCCCGCGCGGACGGACAGCCATGCCGCAGGTGCGCTCCCGCTTGCGGAAAGAGTTTTGCCATTATCGGCATGAAGCAAAAAACCGGGGATCAACAGAAAGCAGGTGGTGATGAGCAGGAAACGGAATAGGTGTTTTTTCATAGCAATCAACCGTTTGGGGGAGCACAAGTGTTCTTCGCATCCTTTTCGGATTCGGCAGATGTGTCAGATGCAGCGGAGTCGGATGCGGGCGGCTCTTCTTCGAAAGGAGAGAATTCGTCTTCGGTATCGTCCTCGCCCTGATCGGGATTGGCTTTTTGCTTCCGCTTTTTCAGACGGTTGTCGACAGCTTCTTTCAGAAGCGTATAGACTACTGCGAAGATCGGAACGCCGAAGATCATTCCGAAGAATCCGAACAGTCCGCTCATGATCACGATGGCGATCATGATCCAGACAGGGGAAAGTCCCAAGGAATCGCCCAAAATCCAAGGGCCAATCACATTGCCGTCCAACTGTTGCAGGATCAGGACCATAATCAAGAAGGGAATCAGTTGGGAAGGCTCGGAGATCAGCAGGATAAATCCGCCGATAAACCCACCGATGAAAGGACCGAAGAAGGGAATGACATTGGTGATGCCGATGATCAGCGCCAACATCTGGTAGTAAGGCGTTCCGAGGATCATCATGGCGATCAGTGCAAGGATGCCGATGATAGTGGAGTCCAGAATCTTACCGGAGACGAATTTGCCGAATTTGCGGTCCACTTCTACCACAGCGTGGCGTAAATGATGGAATGCACGGTTGGGAAGAAAGGCGCGGCACAGGCGCTGAAGCTGACCGCTGAGTTTTTCTTTGGCGGAAAGGAAGTAGATGGAGAGAAAAATGCTCAGAATCAGATTGGTTATGCCGGATGCCAGCGACGATACGAAGGAAATGGCGAAATTGGGCAGGCTGGTAAGCAGTCCCGACAACATTCCGGTGACATTATCCACAAATCCCGAGATCCATGCTTTCAGATCGAAGCGAGGATTGATCCAGTCGTACAGTTTCCGCACGGTATCGTTCCGGTTGACCAGATCCTGCAGCTGTGCGGGAATGTGGCGGACATAGGATTCCAAATTGCGAATCAGACTGAGCAGGGATGCGATGCATTGGGGAATGACAATCCAAAGGATCATCGTGATGATGGCGAGAAAAATCAGATAGGTGCAGAAAATGGAGAGCGCCCGCATGGGGTGGGAGCGATCTTTGGCAGGTTCGGGGTGAAACGCGGGGCGCGCTTTCTTTTTCGCTGCTTTTTTGGCGAGTTTGGCACTACGTGCCGTCTTTTCTGCGCGAACTGCTTCTTTGGCGGCAACAAGATCCGTGCGGGCATCGGTAAGCACCTTGGCGGCAGTTTCCAAATCAGCGGGAGCTGTCTGTTCGTTGGAACGGAGATGATCCAAATTCAGTTTCGCTTGGAAAAGGGTCTTGCGGGCTTTTTTGAGTCTGCGTTGCGACTTTGAAATGAACACCGTGTTTTCAAAAAAACTCATACAAGGATTCAGCAGATATGCGATGAGCATACCCATGAAAATAGGCGACAAGATTCCCACGATGAACTGAAATGCACTGGAGTATTTGTCTCCGTTCATCAGAAAAAAGATAAATACTGCGGCGATAAAAAGTGTGATCAGCGCATACAGGGCGATGGTAGTGTATTTCTTGTTAAAACCGACGTTGTGAGAGGAACGCACAATGTGCCGATGCTCGTGATGAGATTCTTTTTTCATGTGGAGACCTTTCTGTGAATGAGATAAACTTTCTGTGGGTGGACGAAACACAGTATAGTGAAGCTCTACTCGTGCAAAACAAATTTGTATTTATCTTCATTGTACAACAAATAGCAGGAAAAAGCAATAGATTTGCTGAAAACGCTTGCAAATTTTTTATGAAAATGCTATACTGTAACAAACGTGTTATTTCTATTTTTATTTTGGGAGGAGATTTTGCAATGGATATCGTTTGGGCAATCAGAGAACACTGCAAGGTGAAAAGGGCTTATCAATATGTTTGATAAGGCAATAAGCGGCGGTAAGCCGGCACCCAAAGCAACGACAGACAAGCCTACTGCAGCTTCGAACGATGCATTGGATGCAATCTTCGGCAAAGATCAATCAAAAAGGAGAAATCAGCCGTGACAAACGAACGAAGGAAGCGCATAGAGGAGCTTGAGGCGGAATTTTCCGAATTTCTTGAGGGCGCTGAAACAATGAAAGAAAAACAGGAAAAGTGCCGCGATGCGGTCCGGACTTACATTGACTACGATCGATCGGACCCGGAGTACTTCACCTTTTGCCAAAAAAACTTTCCGGGGCTGCGTGAGCTGAAGAATCTTTATGAAAAATGCTTATATCATCCCGAGGATGACGAAAAGAAACTTGCTTACTTATTCTGCGATGGGATGACGAAGGAGGAAAAACTAAAGGCGCTTGCAGATGCGTACCGGGAGGTGACCCACAGCGGATATTGTGATGCTATGGCAGGCCGTCTGGCGGCGGGAGAACGTGACTCCCAAACCGACTTCTGGGTGAAAAACCGCTCAAACAAATGTGCCATTGACCGTTACTACGATTGGTTAAAGGAACAAACAGAATGAGCAAATGGATCGAAGAAGGAGATTGAGCTTGTCGACTTTTTGGGGGAAGCCTATGGGAAAAGCAATCAAAATTACAGTAAAAAAAGCGCCCGAGGACTACGATCTCGGCGCAAGTAAGTTTTTCGGTACACCCACCGTTCCCCTTGCGTGGGATGGAGATTTCTATGAGGACGAACTATTTTTCTGTCAGATCAAGCTCTCCGACATAGCCGAGCTTGACACGGAAAACAGACTGCCCTCTACGGGTTATCTCTATATTTTCCTGCATACCGAGAACGGAAAATATCATCTCGGTGCGGATGTGCGGTATTTTGGCGGCGAGCCCGAGCTTGCCATCGACGATTTCAACGCCGTCG
>JBJDZI010000127.1:0-5438 GCA_051867925.1 Eubacteriales bacterium | reverse complement strand
GACGGTTCGATTCACCTGAATCTGGCGAAAGAACTGTCGGCAGAGGGAACCTTGCTCTTTACCGCCGCCCACGAACTTACCCACTACATCCGCGACTATGCGCCGGACAAGTTCGGAGTGCTTGCGGATTTTCTTATGGAGCAGTACGGCGAGCATGGCGTATCAGTCTCCGAACTGGTGGAGCGGCAGATGGAGATCGCCGAAACGGACGGGCGGCAGATCGACTATGACACGGCATTTGAGGAAGTGATTGCTTCTTCTATGGAAACGATGCTCCAAAGCGGAAACGTGGTAGAGGCGGTTGCCAAGCTGAGGGCAAAGGATGCTACTTTGTGGGAGAAATTCGCAGAGTATTTCCGTGATCTTGCGAACAGACTGCGCAAAGCGTTCCAAGGACTTTCCCCCACCTCACGGGAAGGACGGTACGTCGGTGCCATGAAGGACGCCGCCGAGCGGCTGGAGGAACTGTTCACCGATGCGCTGGTGACGGCAAGCGGGAGAGAGCAAACAAAAAACACCGCCGAGGGCGGTGTGAGATATAGTGACAAGAGTAGTCGTGCTAATTTTGTGGCAGACAAATACTTCGAAACTCAAATGGCAAAGTGGGACCACTTGACTCATGGATCGTATGTGCGTGTGGGGAATATAAGTGAAAGTCATCCATTGCATCTGGTTGGGATGCCGAGCGGTGTATTGCGATATGATGTCGACAAATTAAAGAAAAATATGCTTGATCACGGCGATTATCTAACTATAGAGCTACTGCGAAAGATTCCCGATATTATTGCAAATCCGATGGCGATCAGCGAATATAGCAAAGAAAATACGGTGAGTGTGTTTGGAAACATATTTGTAGGCAATTCTCCTATGATGGTCGGCGTGACGATTTCTAAAGATAGAGCAGGAAATGATATAAGTAAGGTGAGGACGTATAACACTCGTCGAGATGTGGGGAGGCTGATTACCGATGATAGCGTTTTGTATATCAATGAGGATAAAAAAAGAACCCAAGAATGGTTCCAAGCCTGTGGGATACAAGTCCCTTTAGGGGGAACCAAACTCGGGTTCATTAGAAGTATATCACAAACTTTCGATTCTGTCAATAGGAAATTTTCAGTGAGCGTGGACAATTTCAAATATTCCGAGCGAGACTCTGCATACATGGAGGCGGTGGAGAGCGGAGATATGATTACTGCTCAAAGGCTTGTGGACGAGGCGGCAAAAGAAGCGGGGTACAAGACAACTTTGCTTCACGGAACAACTAAAAAGTTCACAAGTTTTGAAAATTTGGGCGCTCATACTCAAGCAAAGTCAGCATATCTTGGGGTATGGTTAAGCGACAGCGAATCGACAGCAAGAGCATACAGCACTCCACAAATTTCTGATTACGATGAATCAAGTATCGGAGTGTGGGATTCTCTTTACAATAAGGCTAAAGAAGTTGAATCTGAAATTCGTGAAGCTGTGGGTGAAAATGATTATTTTAGGATTAGTAATTACTACTGGAATATGGAGATTATTGGTGCCGCATTCAAGGAGTATCTCCCACAAGAATATAAAGAGCTTTTGGAACTTGGAGTGTTCAGAGACGGAGAAAAATATGTTCCACTGACGAAATCTACTTACTCTGATAACATAAAAATATTTGATGATGTTAGAAGAAGAGTCAATGAAATGAAGAAGTGGCTCGATGATTTATTAGGTATAAATAATTGGGGCTTTAATTTCAGGAGTGATATCATCGATATGATTGGGAGTGGTGTTATTAGGAAATTCGCGTCGGGAGAAATAGCACCGAGGATTTTGAGACTGTATGTAAATACAGATAATTTTACTGTTGCGCAGCAACCGTTTAGAAAGGACGAGCAAAAAGTAAGCAAGATCAAAAGCGCAAAGAAACGAGGTAAAGATGGTGTAGTATTTTATGATATGCGTGACGGTGGAGCAATGAGCAACCACTATATTGTATTTGATCCTACAAATATAAAATCAGCAGACCCTGTAACCTACGATGATTCCGGAAATGTGATTCCTCTGTCCGAGAGATTCAACAGCAAGAAGAACGATATCCGCTATTCTACCGATTCCACAGACGTTGCAACCTTGCAGGCGGACAATGCGGCGCTTCGTGCAGACAACGCCCGTTTGGTGCAACTGCTAAGTCTCCAGCGGACTGCTGCAGGCGGTACACGTTTTACTGAGGAATCGGTCTCTGCCGCCGCAGACAGTCTGATGAAATGGGCAGGGGCGAACGGAAATCGGGGAGAGTTGATTGAGATGCTCCATTCTCTCTACGAGTACATAGCCGGAGGACAGAATGTGGATTGGGACACCATCCGCCAGCGTTCCGAGCCTATCGTGGATTGGCTTGCTGACCATCGCAAGAGTGCCGTTGAAACGGATCCGCAGGTGCAGGATTTGAAACGCTATCTGCGTCCGCTGAAGGTGAAGCTGTCCGATGCGCAGATGCGGCAGGTGGAGGCACTTTATGGTTCCTACAACGAATACCGCAAGAAACTGTTCGGTACCGTGAATCTTTCCAAGGATGCAGGCGTGACGCTGGACGAGGTTTGGAGTGAGATGGCCGACAAGGCGGTCAGATCGGCGCAGAAGCACTTCGTGCAGACGGTGGACGGCATACCGGAAAGGATACCATCACGGCGATGTGGAGAGGGTAAACTAAAAAACACAGGACAGGGTCATTACCTGTCCTGTGTTTTTGTGATTAAACCGAAGTATTTCACTGTAAAAAAACAGCAAGGTGTTCGGCTTTGATAGATATGGTGGAGCATCCGCAACCAACTGCGAGTTAGACGAACACCCCACATCATCGTTTTCAAAGGCCTTTTCAATATCGTCCAGCGGGATATTCTCGACGCTGAGCGGACGGTTGCCCGCGTTCAGGATCATCGTGAAATATCCGTCGTAGAGATAGATGGCATTGATGAAAATGTTGACCAATGCTCTGCGTTTGTACTCATTATCATTCGGCAGCATACGAAGGTAATCGAGGAAGGAAAGAATGACTGAGTATTCCATGCCGCTATGCTTTTTGATCTCGATGGCAAGCTGCTTTTCCAGTTCCTTTTTCTCTGCCTCGCGCTTGTGGATACGCTCGGTAATCATGTCAACCGACTGTCCTTTTTCCAGTGCAACCCATAGATTTTCAATGGCAGAGTCTGCTTCTTTCAAAGCAGCTTTCAGTTTCTTCACAGACAGCAGATCACCGTCTTTTTTGCAAGCGGCATAAACCTGATCGGCAATATATTTGACCTTTTCTTCGGTAAGCAATTCGGAGCAAGCCTGCACGACACGTTCTTCAATCAGAGCCTTTTGGATAGTCTTCTTGTCGCAGACCTTCTTCTTTGCGCCGTTGCAGATGTAGTAGTGATATTTGTTGCCGTGTTTGCCGGTGCCGGTGTAACCTGTCATCATTTCTTTGCAGTGACCACAGAACAGTTTAGTGGTAAGGAGGTATTCCTGCTTACCTCTGGAACGGGCAGGAGCGGCTTTGTTTCGGTCAAGAATATTCTGCACCCGCTCAAACAATCCATCATCGACGATTTGCGGCATGCCACCTGGTGTTTCCTCGCCTTTGTAAATATACATTCCGATGTAGCGTCTGTTTCTCAATAGGCGATGCAAGCTGTTTTTGTTGAACTCACGTCCCAGAGAAGTTGTGATCCTACGGCTGTTCAGGTCGCGGATAATATCGGCAACAGTTTCACCAGAGGCGTAGCGATGGAAGATTTCGCGGACGATCTTCGCCTCGTCCTCATCCACATAAAACCGACGGTCGGAATCCACTTTATATCCCAGTCCGGGGTTGCTGCCGTTGGACAAACACTTCTGTGCATTGATCTGCATACCGCGATGGATTTTTTGTGAAAGCTCCACGGAATAATACTCCGCCATGCTCTCCAAAACACCTTCAACGAGAATACCGGAGGCATCGTCCGAGATGTTTTCCTTTGCAGATAAAACGCGCACACCGTTCTTTTTCAGTTTCGCCTTGTTAATGGCACTGTCATAGCGGTTACGAGCAAAACGGTCGAGCTGATAAACGAGAACACCTTCAAAAGTATGGCGGTCGCTGTCGGCAATCATACGTTGAAATTCGGTACGATTGTCTGTTGTACCGCTCTGTGCGCGGTCTATGTATTCGCCAACGACAACATAGTTATTGGCAGCAGCATATTCGTTGCAGACCTTGAGCTGACCTTCAATGGATTGTTCGGTCTGGCTGTGACTTGAGAAACGCGCGTAGATTACAACATTCATCTATCCGCGACCCCCTTTCCGGTTTTTGATTCGGGTATCAGCCATCGGCTTTCCCCGTTACCATTTCAATCAGAGTGGCTTTCAATCTGTCGTGCATGGGCGATTCCGGATCAAAGCACATCTCCACAAACTTTGCGAGTTCCGGGTTATTTTCCACCGGAGGCTTTGCTTGATACAGCTTGCCCTGCGGCTCATCGCAGCGAGCGAAGATGTAGTCCATCGACACATCGAAATAGTCCGCATATTTTCGCAAAAGCTCTACAGTGGGAGTGGCTTGTCCGTTCTCATAGCGGTTGATACTTGACTGCGTGGAGCCGATAATCTCGGCAAATTTCGCTTGGGAGATGCCGAGACCTTCCCGCAGAGTGCGCAGCCTGTTACCCAGTTGTTTCATTGAAAGCAACCTCCTTTTCGGGTTAATAATAGTATAATCAAAATCCGGGATATAGTCAACCCGGATTTTGAAACTTTTGTGTGAACAATAGGAAATCGCAACGATCCAAAGATTATTTCTCGGTTTTGAGTTTAGAAATTATGAATATCAAATGCTTAATACACCACGCAAAGAATACAATACCAATTATTAGAGTTGTGATCTCGATTTGAATGAAGATATCTTCCGCTTTTTGGGAAATATCTAGAAAGACTAACGAAAATGCAACTATAATTGTGATGACATTTGCAATCATTCCCACGAAGGCCGACCGATAGAGATTGTCTAAATAGCTGTTATTCCATAATCGTTCAATGCGTTCTTTGTCAATCACAGAAATCAGAATGCTAATCCCTGTAAATAAAAATCCTCCAATTATCGCGGACATAGATATTGCATTATAATGAAAATCTGGAGCCAATTTTTCAAACTTGCTTATATCGAAGAAAGGGCTTTTAAATAGTATAATAGATACTCCGATTGACAATACTAATACTAAACCTAACCATATCCAGTTTTTTAGTTTTGTCATTTATTTCACCACCAATTCAGGTTAGCTTCGACAGTATCTCAAAAGCTCTGTCTTATACAAATCATATGTAGTTACGAGTGCATCTTTGAAATCGTCAAGCGTCAACAAACCTTCGTCCTCTCTAGTCCTGCCTGCCGTCGGTGGGAATATCCTTGATCAGCTGAATCAAATCGCGGATAGCTTTTGTCTGAT
>JBJDZI010000126.1:0-27884 GCA_051867925.1 Eubacteriales bacterium | reverse complement strand
TCCACCCACTTCCTTGGCTGGCGGCACTCTAAATTTGTAGTTTATCGACAGTCTGAGGGCGGCAAATTCTTGCCGTCCGATATTGTTATATATATTTGTTAGATTCGCAGAGCCGTGATCCAAGGAAGTGTGTGTGACTTTATATTGTTCACTTTGCACAAAATTCGAAGTCTAAATTTGTACAATAACGCCAAATCAGAGATTGTGAAAAAGTTTTCCAAAAACCATTGACAAGTGCACAAAAGTTGGCTATAATACGGATGCAAAGGGAAATTCAAACTACCCCAATGCCAAGACAGCGTTGCGCGAAGGTGCAACAACATCTTGTAATGTCATCCCGAATGGAGGAAGATATTATGATCTGCAATCAAAAATACCTTTACAAAATCAATCTGGAAACCGGTGCAGACGTAGCCCGCTTTAACCGCATCTGCTCCCACATGGACGGCAAAGTCATGCTGGTCAGCGGAAATCGCCGCATCAACGCCAAGAGCTTTTTGGGCGTACACCTGGCAAGAATGGCTTGGGACGAGATCTTCGTCGAGAGCGATAACGATTGCTACTTCGAGTTGCGTGACTTCATCGCTGAATAAGCCCCGGCTCCTCTCGAACTTTCTGCAGAAGCTATCCGATAGCTTCTGCTTTTTTATTGCATTCCCCTACTTTTTTTGTTGAACTCCCCAATAGACTTGGGTTTTTCTCCGTTTTCTTTCTTTTTTTCTCTTGACGAAACCAACAGGATGAGATATAATGAAGATAAATCATCCGTCCGTTTTCCGAAAAAGGAGGTACATATGAAAAAAATATTGACCGTGCTCTTGCTGCTCTCCACCATAGGCGCACTCTTTGCCTGCGGTAACCAGACCGAGCCTGCATCCACCACCGCCGCCACTACTGTAGTCCCCGACACCGAGGAGCCTTCGGCTCTGCTGGATCTGTCCATCGCGGGCAACGATCTGGAAGGCTACACCATTGTCTATGCAAAAAGCCCCTACGATACCCGCATTGCCGGCAAATTCACCACCGAATATGATTTTTACAAGCTCATCGCCAAGGATCTTGCCGCAAAGATTCTGGAAGACACGGGCGTGAGCCTGCCCGTCAAGCAGGACACCAAGTTTGACGAGACCGCGCTGGAGATTCTGGTAGGTCCCACCAACCGCGCCGAGAGCGATCCCATCGACGGTCTGGACGTTTACAAAACCTACGTCAAGGTGGTCGGCTCCAAGCTGGTCATCGGCGGCGGCTACGACTCCACCAAATACACCGGCAATCTGAAAACTTCCTACTGCTTCGCCTCCACCTATCACGCCTACGATGCGGTGGATCGCTGTCTGAACGACAGCCGTGCGGCAGGACTTACCGCCGTGGACATCCCCACCGACACCGATTTTTCCACAACCGTGGATCTTGTCACCGTTGCCTGCGTGGGCGACAGTATCACCGAGGGATTTCTCTCCTCCGACTGGAACCTTTACTCCTATCCCGCCGTGCTGCAACGGATTCTGTGGCAGGATCATCTGATCATCAATTTAGGTAACAGCGGCAGAACCATGCGAGACGATCTGGGTAATCGCTACCGCGGCACAAACCAGCACACCGCCATGAAGCGGTACGCCTCCAAATTCGACTACGCGCTGATCATGCTGGGCACCAACGACTCCTATTTTGACCGCGCATGGCCTTCGTCCTCCGACGAACTGTATCTGACCTCCGCCGACAAATTGGTTGCCGATCTGACTGCCAAGAACGACGATCTGCAGGTAGTGGTGATGAACTGCCCCGTTTACTACGGAAGCGAAGGATCGGGCAGTCCCAGAGTGCGGGCACTGCAGAATCTGCTCCCCGAACGGTTGACCTCCGCCGGGGTCAACGCCACCTTCTTTGATATGCACGATTACACCGCAACGAAGGTAGGACGTGCCAACTTCCCCGATCTGCTCCATCCCAACGATGCGGGCTACGCCCAGATGGCGGTGGGTGTATCCGAACTGCTGACCGCATTGCAGGCGGGTACCTATACCTACACTCTTCCCGAAATCAAGGATATCACCCTGTCCAATCCTCCCAAGCGTTCCGAAGTGGCGGCAGGCTCCGAAAATCTGCTGGGTGCGGATCTGTCCGAACTGTACTCCATTTCGGGTGGCTCCTACACCGGTTGGCATATGCCGGGTACGCCTTACCTGTACATGGATCTGAACATCTTCTCGGGGACTACCGTCACCAACATTGAGATGCCCGTGGGATCTGTGACGAAAGGAAGCACCTTCACCGTGTCTGTGGTGAAATACAGTCATCCCACCGTCACTGAAACGCTGAAGACCTACACTCTCACCGCAACTGCCGACTGTTCCTCCGGCTGGCTGGGCTTTGACGGGCTGTCCATCGAGGTTCCCGAGGGCTACACCCTCGCCTTCGGCGCATCGACCGACACCATCGTTCCCCTCTATATCACCGCCCACACCACCGGCTACGATTTCTACGGCTGTAACAACAACAGCATCAACACCGGCGCTACGCTGGCGTTCAATGTGTACGGAACGAAATAATTAAATCCTATCGGGGCGTTTCCCCACCAAAAACCTTTTTGGAAATAGGTTCTTGGAACTCCACAGATTTTTTTCAAAATGGGCGGCAAATCCTAGCCGCCCCATTTTTCTTGGAACCTTCTTGCAAGAAGGTTCCAAACCTCCAAGAACTTATATGAAGCCCGGCAAATCCTTGCCGGGCTGGTTGTATCTATCAGATTTAGCTCGGCAGTGCTGAGCCTTTCCTTGGCTCTTGGCTTCGCGATCACCCCTCGCCGCACAAACAAACGCCCTCGGCTTGGTGTCGCTGAAGATTCCCACGGGCAGGAACCACGATTCAGAGCGATATAGTACACCCATTTTTGAAAACCTCAACTCTGTTGCATAGCGATACGGCACTCCCCATGGGCGACGAATATCGCCCTAAGGGAAGAGGTTGGGGTTCTCAGGGAAGGAGAAACCGTAGGTTTCGCCTCCCCCACGCAGTTCTTTGCGCCACTTTCTTTCTGCAAAGAAAGTGGCATCCAAAACGTGCTTCATATTCCGCTCCCAAGGCGCGCCGATAGAGTATTTCTTTTACGATCCTCGGAGGGACGTAGCAAACGCTCCGCGGTTCATTCCTCAAAATCAAAAATCCCAGCCGAAATCACTTGCTTTTTTCGCGGAACTGTGATATACTGATAAAAATATCCCTCCGGGAAGGAGTTCTTCTGATGAAAAACAAATTACCACTGTTTCTGCTGACAGCGTTGCTCACCATGATCCTCACCGCCTGCACAATCCAGATCGGTTTCTCCGATGGCGGAACCTCTGCCACCACCTCTTCCGATCGCGACGACGATCCCCCTTCGAGGACAACCTCCTCTGCAACCACCGCTTTAAGCCCCACAGAAACCACACCCGGCACCTCAGAATCAGAGAGAAATCCCGATTCCACCACCGCTCCTGTTACCACGCCCACTCCCACTAAACCCGTGACCGAATCGACTCATCCCTACAAAGATGAAACGGTAGTGGTCAAAAATCCCGCCACGCCGGTCAACGATGGCAAGACCTACACGGGACTTCCTCCGCAGGCAGACGTGACCTACACCGTGATAGACCCGCTAAACAAGCTGGGACTTCCTACGGATAAATTCTCCCACTCATTCGGCGTCGCCAAGGACGGCAAGCCCCACAGCATCACCGTAAATAATCAGAAACGCTTTGACGATTACAGGCTGAATGCAATGACCTGGGATAACAAAACCGAAGGAAAGATTCTCTATCTCACCTTCGACTGCGGCTACGAGTATCAAAATCTCACCGCCGATATTCTGGATACCCTGAAGGAAAAGAACGTCTCCGCCGCTTTCTTCTGCACGCTGGATTACCTGAAGAAATCGCCCACTATAACTGCCCGAATGATCGCCGAAGGACACATCGTAGGCAATCACACCGCAACCCACCCCTCCGACTGCTCCACCTTGAGCCGCGAACAAATGGCGTGGGAGGTTCTCGGCGTACATAATTACCTATTAAAGAATTTCGGCTATGAATCCAGATACTTCCGCTTCCCCGCAGGCGTGTATTCTGAAAGTATGCTGGACGTTGTGCAAAGCGTTGGCTATCGCAGTTCATTCTGGTCGATTGCCTACGCCGACTGGGATCCCGCGAATCAGCCCAGCGTAAAGACATCCTTTGATACGCTTACTTCCCGTCTGCATCCCGGTGCGGTGATTCTGCTCCACTCCGTCTCCCCCAATAACGCCGCCATTCTCGGCGATTTCATCGACTACGCCCGCTCCCAAGGCTACGAGTTCCGCTCGCTGGACGATTACGAGTATTGGGACAGCTGATCTATTGGAGCTATGCTCCTCCCTTCCAAGAACCTTTTTAAAAAAAGGTTCTTGGAACTCCCGATTTTTCTTGGAACCTTCTTGAAAGAAGGTTCCAAACCTCTAAGAACTTTTATGAAGGGCGGCAAATTTTTGCCGCCCACTGTTGCAATATTTGTTATGTTCGCAAAGCCAAGAGCCAAGGAAAGGATTTAGAACTGCCGAACCTCCCTCGGTCAGAACTGCCGAGCCAAGGAAGTGGGAGGAGAGTCTGATGAGGAGTGTAGCAGTCGCTACGCGACAGCTACGAAAACTTCGGCGTCTGAGATGGTTCCGCCCTTCCCTCAGAGACGAATGGCATCTGAGATGATTCACTCTATCGTTGCGCATCGGCTTCCGTCCGTGGGATTTTCCAAGATTTCCGACCGCCGCCCCTTCTTCCCTGCGCCTTGGGAACGGAATATCAAACCCGTTTCGGGATGCCACTTTCTTTGCAGAAAGAAAGTGGCGCAAAGAACTGCTCAGGATGACCACGGGAGGGACTGAACCGCCTCCCTTCCCCGCCCCCAACATCTACCGCACAAGAGTTTGGGACAATCTTTCAAAATCGGTTGACAAAGCGGAGCGGACGGTGTATAATGAAGTAATACCCCAACAGAATCCACAGACACGAGGTGATTTTGTGAGATCCACAACCGATAAACTGCGCACATGGGCGGAAATAGACCTGGATGCGCTGGACTATAATTTCGAAGCGGTGCGCCGCCGTATCCCCGCCACCATGAAACTGCTGACCGTGCTGAAGGCCAACTCCTACGGTCACGGCGCGGTGCGCATAGGTCGGCTTTTGGAAGGGCGCGCCGACTATTTTGCAGTCGCCTTCACAGACGAAGCGCTGGAACTGCGCCACGCAGGTCTGCAAACCCCCATCTTACTGCTGGGACACGTCCCGCTGTCCGACTTTTCCAAAATGGTACGCTACGGCATCACCGCAACCATGGACGATCCCCACGAGGCGAAACTCCTCTCCGAAGCCGCCGTGACAGAGGGGAAAACCGCCAAGGTGCATATTGCGCTGGACACAGGAATGACCCGCATAGGATTTGATTGCAGTGACGCATCCATAGACGCCATAGACGCCATCCGCGCACTCCCCGGCATTGAAGTGGAGGGCATTTACAGCCATTTTGCCGCCGCAGACTGCGCAGATCAAAGCTACACCCGCCTGCAACTGGAGCGGTTCAACGATTTCTGCGCCCGCCTGCAGAAACGGGGCATCCGCATCCCCATCCGCCACATCCAAAACAGCGCGGGACTCATCGAACAGTCCCCCGATCTGGAGATGGGACGGGAGGGCATCATCCTCTACGGAATGCACCCCTCCACCGAGGTGGATCCCGCCCGCATCGGTGGCATCAAGCCCGTGATGAGCTTCCGAACCCACATCGTTTTCGTGAAAACCGTACCCGCAGGAACGCCGGTCAGCTACGGCTGTACCTATGTCACCACCCGCGAGACCCGCATCGCCACCTTGGCGGTGGGCTACGCAGACGGTCTGCCCAGACTCTGGTCCGGCAAGGGATGGGTGCTGATCGGCGGCAGAGAGGCTCCCATCATCGGGCGCATCTGCATGGATCAATGTATGGTGGACGTCACCGATCTGCCCGACGTGCAGGTGGGCGACACCGCCACTCTCTTCGGTGTGGACGGCGAAGCGGTTCTTTCGGCAGACACGCTGGCAGAGTCTATCGGCACCATCGGCTACGAGCTGGTGTGCAACATCAATCCCCGGGTGCCGAGAGTGTATGTCAAAGGCGGCAAATTCGACTCCATCGACCGCGAACTCCCGGTAGACTAAGCAGTTGACGGCAATTTCACAGACAAGGGGCGGCGAGCGTGCCGCCCGAATTTTTCTTGGAACCTTCTTGAAAAAAGGTTCCAAACCTCCAAGAACTTTATAATATGCACAGTCTCATACTTCAGAGCCGAGATCCAAGGAAGTGGAAGATTTCGTCAGAGTCTGATCAAACTTCGGCGCCCCCGATGGTTTCTCCCCCCTATTAGACTCTCCACCACCTCCTTGCGCCCGGATTTCGAGCCCTATCTGTTATGAAAATCTATTTTTAATAATGATTATTATTCCTAATTATGAATAATTTGTAACAATTAAAAAATATATTCCAATTTACTTGACAATTCCATGAAACCGTGCTATACTTGATGTGCAAAAGAAGAGGCAAAATAGGTCGGTTCGCGGTTATAAAGAACACGGGCAGGCTTGCCGATTCTAATATTACCGAAGGACTGTATGAAGACAGCCCCCGGAAAAAAAGGAGAATGAAATTATGGCAGCATTCGAACAGTGGAAAGGTTTTAAGGGCAAAATCTGGAAAGACGAGATCAACACCCGCGACTTTATCCAAAACAACTACACCCCCTACGACGGGGACGCATCCTTCCTGGTAGGTCCCACCGAAGCAACCGATAAACTCTGGGGCGCTCTGCAGGCGCTGCAGAAACAAGAACGCGCGAAAGGCGGCGTTCTTGACATGGATACCGACATCGTATCCTCCATCACTTCCCATGCACCCGGCTACATCAGTGAAGAACTGAAGGATCTGGAAAAGGTCGTCGGTCTGCAGACCGACAAACCTCTGAAGAGAGCATTCATGCCCTTCGGCGGCATTAAGATGGCTGAGGAGTCCTGCACTACCTACGGCTATACTCCCTCCCCCGAACTGCACAAAATCTTCACCGAGTATCACAAGACCCACAACCAGGGCGTTTTTGATGCTTATACCCCCGAGATCCGTGCCGCTCGTAAGAATAAGATCATCACCGGTCTGCCCGACACCTACGGCAGAGGCCGTATCGTTGGCGACTACCGCCGCGTTGCCCTCTACGGTATCGACTTCCTGATGGAAAAGAAGTTCGAGGACTACAACAACTGCGGCAACGGCACCATGACCGATGACATCATCCGTCAGCGTGAAGAGATCACCATGCAGTACAACGCCCTCAAGCAGATGAAGGTGATGGCTGCATCCTACGGCTATGATATCTCCAAGCCCGCAGCAAACGCCAAGGAAGCAGTGCAGTGGCTGTACTTCGGCTATCTGGCTGCCATCAAGACCCAGAACGGTGCCGCAATGTCCGTCGGCCGTGTTTCCACTTTCCTGGATATCTATATCAAGAGAGACCTGGACGCAGGCATCCTGACCGAGACTGAAGCACAGGAACTGATCGACCATTTCGTCATGAAGTGCCGTATGGTCAAGTTCGCCCGTATTCCCTCCTACAACCAGCTCTTCTCCGGCGACCCTGTTTGGGCTACCCTGGAAGTCGCCGGTATGGACGTAAACGGCCGTTCCATGGTCACCAAGACCGACTTCCGTTTCCTGCACACGCTGGAAAACATGGGCCCCTCCCCCGAGCCTAACATGACCGTGCTCTACTCCGCACGTCTGCCCGAGAACTTCAGAAAGTACGCGGCTTACATCTCCATCGAGACCAGCTCCGTACAGTACGAGAACGACGACGTCATGCGTCCTGTCTGGGGCGATGACTACTCCATCTGCTGCTGCGTATCCGCTACCCAGACCGGCAAGGAGATTCAGTTCTTTGGTGCTCGTGCAAACCTTGCAAAGTGCCTGCTGTACGCCATCAACGGCGGCGTAGACGAAAAGTCCAAGACGCAGGTAGGTCCTGCATACGCTCCCATCACCTCCGAGTATCTTGACTACAACGAAGTCATGAAGAAGTACGACGTGATGATGGATTGGCTGGCAGCCCTCTATGTAAACACCCTGAACCTGATCCACTATATGCACGACAAGTACTACTATGAGGCAGCCGAAATGGCACTCATCGACACCGATGTTCGCCGTACCTTCGCAACCGGTATCGCAGGCTTCTCTCATGTAGTTGACTCTCTGTCCGCGATCAAGTACGCCAAGGTAAAGTGCGTTCGCGACGAGTCCGGTCTGGTTGTGGACTATGTCACTGAGGGTGACTTCCCCAGATACGGTAACGACGACGACCGTGCCGACGACATCGCAGTATGGCTGCTGAAGACCTTCATGACCAAGATCAAGAAGAACCACACCTACCGCAATTCCGAGCCTACCACCTCTATCCTGACCATCACCTCCAACGTGGTTTACGGTAAGGCTACCGGCGCTCTGCCCGACGGCAGAAAAGCAGGCGAGCCTCTGTCTCCCGGTGCAAACCCCAGCTACGGCGCAGAAAAGAGCGGTCTGCTGGCTTCTCTGAACTCCGTTGCCAAGCTGCCCTACCACTGGGCTCTGGACGGCATCTCCAACACCCAGACCATGCATCCCGATGCACTGGGTCACAACGAAGAGGAGCGCGTCGCAAACCTTGTAAATGTTATGGACGGCTACTTCAATCAGGGCGCTCATCACCTGAACGTAAACGTCTTCGGCACCGACAAGCTGATCGACGCTATGGAACATCCCGAGAAGGAAGAGTACGCCAACTTCACCATCCGTGTATCCGGTTATGCGGTTAAGTTCATCGACCTGACTCGTGAACAGCAGCTCGACGTCATCGCAAGAACCTGCCATGGCACTCTGTAAGTCCACTCCCGGCTTCGTCCACTCGACCGAAACTTTCGGTCTTGTGGACGGACCGGGTGTCCGTTTTGTTGTCTTCATGCAGGGATGCCCCATGCGTTGCCGATACTGTCACAATCCCGACACTTGGGCGGTGAACGTAGGGGACACTGTGGATCCCGACGTGCTTTTGGAAAAAGCACTCCGCTATCGCACCTATTGGAAGGAAAACGGCGGCATTACCGTATCGGGCGGCGAGCCGCTGATGCAGGTAGATTTCGTCTGTTCTCTGTTCCGCGCGGCGAAAGCCGAGGGCGTTCACACTGCACTGGACACCTCGGGCATTCTGTTCACTCGGGAAGAGCCGTTCTTCTCGAAGCTGAACGAACTGCTGTCTGTGACCGATCTGGTTCTGCTGGATCTGAAGCACATTGATCGGGATGCGCACCGCGAATTGACCCAACACGCCAACGATGCGGTACTGGAGTTTGCCCGTTATCTTTCCGAGATCGGAAAGCCGGTTTGGATCCGTCACGTTTTGGTTCCCGGTGTGAACGACGACGATGCTTCGCTGGAGCGGTTGGATGCTTTCATCTCTACGCTGGTCAATGTGAAGCGGGTAGAGATCCTGCCTTATCACACGCTGGGCGTTCACAAGTGGGAGGCACTGGGTGTTCCCTACACGCTGGACGGCGTAAATCCTCCCGATCCCGATCTGGTAGCGCACGCCAATCAACTGCTCCACACCGACCGCTACGACGGCTATTTGAAGTAATTTTCGATCGCAATCGGGGCTTCGCCCCACCAAGATTCTTTTTGAAAAAAGGTACTTGGAACTCCGAAAACTTATTTAACAGGGCGGCAAGGATTTGCCGCCCATATTTATAATAGTTCTTTTCTTTGCACCGCTTTCTTGGGGGAAAGCGGGCAGGACGTGGGGCAGAGCCCCACATACATTCAATTCATTTCAAAAAAACATCGTGATGCCCCAGATTGCCAGTGCCATTCCGATGGGGAAGAGCAGGCTGTACAGCAACATGGCGCGGGTGAAAGCGATGGGAACGAAGGATTTGGGATTCGCCTTGTTCCAAAGCAGGTCGATGTTGTAGCCCTTGGCATATTTTTGCGACATAGGGAGCGCAGCGGTGCCGCGGACGCGCTGACCTGCTGCTTCGTATTCGGCAACTGCCGCCCAGCCGGAGGGCATTTTGGCGGTAGCTTCCATCTTTTGATTGTCCACCACACGACCGACGGCTTTCACACTGATCAAGCGGAGTTTGATATACTTAAACAGAAAACTGAATCCAAAGAACGCCAGTGCAAGTCCTATAAGCAACAGTACGTACTTCATCGCCCGACCACCTCAATTCTTGGGTTCGTCAATGCGGGTGTAGAGGATCGGCACCTCGCCCAACAGGAAGGTCTCGGGCAGAGTCACGGGTGCCCAGTTCAGTTTTTCCATGCCCAACACCTTGGAGAGTTTCTCACAACCCTCGGGGATCACGGGGGCAAAAAGGTTCGCCATGTTCGCCATCAGATAAATGCAGGTTGCGGTGGTGTTGCCGAAATCGGTCAGATCCCCCGCTTTCGCCTGAACCCAAGGCTTCTGATCATCGTAATACTTGTTGGCGTACTGGATCAGAGCCACCATATCCTCGGTAGCGGAGCGCAATTCACCGTTCTCCATCTTTTCGCCCATAGAGGCGTACAGCCCTTCCACGTGCGCCTGCACGGCAGAATCAACCTTGCCCGCAGGAACCACGCCGCCGAATTTCTTCTTCAGGAAGGACAGATTGCGGTTCACGAAGTTGCCCAGACCGCCTGCTAAGAACTTGTTGTAAGTGGAAATCAGATCAGGGATGGAGAAGTTCACGTCGCGGCGTTCGGGATTGTAGAGCATGGTGTAGAAGCGCACCGCATCTATGGGATAGTTCTCTGCCAGCTCGTGGACAGAAATCAGATTGCCCTTGGACTTGGACATCTTCTCGTCATTCATGTTCACATACTCGGAGGAAACGATGTGGGTGGGCAGACAAAGGGAGCGATCCATCGCCATCAGCAGGGCGGGGAAAATCACGGTGTGGAAAGGAATGTTGTCCTTGCCGTGGACATAGTAATTGTTCAGATTGCCGTCTTCGGTCATGTACGCGTTGAAGTCAATGCCTCGCTGCTCTGCCACCCATTTGCCGGTGGTCATGTAGCCCAGCACCGCCTCAAACCAAACGTAAATGCGCTTGGATTCGTAGCCGGGAATCGGAACCTCTACGCCCCAGTCCAGATCGCGGGTCGCCGCTCTGTCGGGCAGTCCCTGCTGGAGGTATTTCTTGGTCTCGTTGACCGCGTTCAGTCTCCAATGGGGCGCCATCTTTTCGGTTAATTTCTCGATGTCCTTCTGGAACTTGGAAAGGGCGAACATCAGATGCTTGTTCATGCGGGTGGTGGTGGCATTGTGGCAGGTGCGGCAATGCTTCTCGGTCAGCATCTTGGAGTCGAAGGAAGCGTTGCAGAACTCGCACTGGTCGCCGCGGGTCAGTTTGCCGCAAACAGGGCAATTGCCCTCGATCTCACGGTCGGACACGAACTTGCCGCAGGTCACGCAATAGTCCTGCTCCTCGGTGGTCTCGTACAGATAGCCGTTGGCTTGGATCTTCCGCAGAATCTCCTGCACGCCCGCTTTGTGGTAATCGGTGAAGGTTGCGGTGTATTTGTCATAGGAAAAGCCCATTGCCTCAAAATCGCGGGTGAACTCCGCATGGTACTGCTGGGCAATGGAAGCAGGAGTGACCTTTTCCCGCTTCGCCCGCTCTGTGATGGGTGTGCCGTGGGAGTCGGTACCCGAAACGTAGATCACGTCGTAACCGCAAAGTCTGCCGTAGCGCGCCAGCACGTCACCGGGTAGCAATGCCGCCAGATGGCCAACGTGCAGAGAGTTATTGGCGTACGGCCAAGCGCCGCCGATAAAAAATCTTTTCTTGCTCATATTCTATCTCCGTTTCCGCAGATCCGACGGCAGTCGGTTCTGCATCATTCATTTGCACATTTATTGTAGTATAACACAAATTTGCGGAAAATTCAAGTATTTCCGAAAAATATCTCCGCAAATACACATAGATTTGCGGATTTTTTCATAGGAATAAAGCAAATGCCCGCCCGATGGGAGGCTCTCTATGGCAAAATTCAAGATCTTTCTGCAAAACGTACTCTTGCTGACCGCAACATCCCTGCTGATGCGCTCGGTGGGGGTCTATTTCAACGTCTATCTCACCGACCGTCTGGGGGCTGACGGCATGGGACTCTTCACTCTCACCGGCTCGGTGTACGGACTGGCGATGACGCTTGCCACCTCTGCCGTAACGCTGGCGGCAACCAGACTGGTGTCGGAGGCGATGGGCGAGTCCACCGACGGCGACCACCGCGAGAGCGGACGCATACTCGCCGCCATGAAAGCCTGCATCGGATACAGCCTTTTCTTCGGACTGCTGGCGGGCGGTCTGCTCTTTCTCCTTGCCGCACCCATCGGCAAATTGATCCTTTCGGATGCCCGCACCGTCCCTTCCCTGCGGCTTTTGGCGATTTCCCTGCCCTTTCAGGCACTGACCTCGGCACTTTCGGGCTATTTCACCGCCGTCAGACGGGTGAGCAAGAACGCCGTCACCCAAATCTTCGAACAGGGACTGCGGATCGGCATCACCGTTCTGCTTCTGACCCTGTTCACCTCGGGCGGGCTGGAGATCGCCTGCCTGTGGGTCGTGGCAGGGGGCGTGGCGGGCAATCTGTTCTCCTTCCTCTACTGCTTCGTCCTGTACGTTCTGGATCTGCACCGCTACCATCGGGGGCAGGTTGCCGATCCTGCCGAGGCGGAGCCGATGAAGAAAAAACTGATGGGGATTGCTCTGCCCGTGGCGTTCTCCTCCTACCTGCGGCAGGGGCTGGTGACGGTGGAGCATCTTCTGATCCCCTGGGGGCTGAAAAAGAAGGGCGATTCCCAGACCGAAGCGCTCTCCACCTACGGCATTATGCAGGGGATGGCGCTCCCCGTGGTGATGTTCCCCTACGCCTTTCTGTCGCCCTTTTGCAATCTGCTGATCCCCGAGGTTGCCGAAAAGCGGGCGGCATCGGACGTTTTGGGGGTGCAGCGGATCACCGAGCGGGTTTTCCGATTCGTGCTGGCAATGGGGATCGGCACAGCGGGGATCTTCCTCTGTCTCTCCTCCGAACTGGGGACGGTAGTGGCGGGAAGCCGCGAGGCGGCGGGGTACATTCGGCTTTTGGCACCGCTGGTGCCTGTGATGTATTTGGACACTGCAGTGGACAGTATTCTGAAGGGGCTTGACCAGCAGCTTTTCTGTATGCGGGTGAACATTCTGGATGCGGCATTGTCTGTTTTGGTGGTGCTGATTCTGTTGCCGCGGGTGGGCATTTACGGCTACATCATCGAGATCTTCGCCTGTGAACTGATCAACGCATCCCTGTCTGTGATGCGGCTCTTGCAGGTGTTGGAGATCAAGTTGTCGCCTTTGATGCTGATAAAGCCCGTTGTCTCTGTGTTTGCCGCCACCGCTCTCTCTCGCCTCATCTTCGCGGCAACGATTCCCTATGCCGTGGACGGCTGGGGGATAGCGGCACACATCTTGGTAATCGCCGTGCTATACGTAGGCTGTTTGGCTCTTCCCACGGCGATCAGGAAGATTTTATCGAAATTGGGGCTTCGCCCCGGAGCCGGGCGTAGCCCTGCTCATCCCTACCCTCTTTCATAAAAGAAAACGGGTGGCAAGCACTTGCCGTCTCTTTTTCTTGGAACCTTCTTGAAAGAAGGTTCCAAACCTCCAAGAACTTTTGTTAAGGGCGGCAAGGATTTGCCGCCCTTATTTATAAAAGTTCTTTGCACCGCTTTCTTGGGGGAAAGCGGGCAGGGTGTGGGGCAGAGCCCCACATATGATTTAATCCATTTCCTCTAATAATTTGCTTAGAGTCAGACGGCACCCCAGCAGGGTTTCGGCGGCGGCGAGGCGCCGGCGAGCGAGATCGCGGCGGTGAGGCTCAATCTTGTCGGAGCGAACGGCGCGGAGCATCACGTTTTTGGGAGTCTCCTCAGGATCGATCAGCTCCACGGCTTCGGCACGGTAGCCCGCCGCTTCCAGATGGAGCAGGCGAAGAGCGTCGGTGGCGGCATCGCAGAATTTCTGTCCCAAGATAGAGTGCCGCAGGATGAAATCGTTCTCCGCGGACTTCACCGTGTGGAACAGCTCGTGGTGACAGCAAGGCGTGGAAAGGATCACCTTTGCACGCTTTTTGATGGCATACGCCAGCACCACGTCTGTGGCAATGTCGCAAGCGTGGAGCGAGATCACCAGATCAATCGCCGTGCCGGGATCGAACTCCATAATGTCCATCGCCAAAAACTCCAAGCCCTCACAGCCCAGCACCTCGGCGGTCTCCTTGCAGTAGGCGATCACATCCGCCTTCCGATCCACGCCGTACAGATGAACCGCCCTGCCCTTCACGGCGGTCAGATAGTAGTAGACTGCAAAGGTCAGATAGGATTTTCCGCAACAGAGGTCGCAAACGGTCAACTTGCCCTCGCGGGGGAGTTTGTCGTATACGTCGTCCAGAAGTTCGATAAATCGGTTAATTTGGCGGTATTTGGCGCGTTTTTTGTCGAATACGCGCCCCTCACGATCGCAAACCCCCAGTCGGGAGAGAAAATCCGCGTGGTCGACGGCGTCGATGAGATAGTGCTTCTCCTTGTTGTGAGCGCGCACCTCCACTGCATCGGCAGTGGCGGCGATCCGCCCCGTGAAGAGCCATTTGCCCTTCTTGGTACAGCGCACCTGCATCTCCCCGCCGTTTGCCAGCAGATTGATCTGCCCGAAAGCGGTTGCCAGCTCTGCCACCTTTTCGGGGAGCAAATCCGGCGTCACGTTCTCGTGGAGTGCCTTGCCGTCGGTGAGGTAGCGGGTGATCTGCATCACCTTTTCACCTTTGAGAAGAACAGGGATCGCCTCCGCCTTTACCAGCATGGGATCAGCAGGTTTGGAAAACACGATCTTTCGCAAAGCCGTCCCGTGGGTGCGAACCGTCTCAGTGAGTTTTTGCAGCTCATTACACATGGATTTCTGCTGTCTCGCGCACATAAATCTTGTACCGATCCTCTCTCAGCACACGGCACAGTTCCTCCATCGTGCTGATCCTACCGTCGATCTCGATGCCCGCCACCGCCACGTCCTCCGCTTGATGGCAGTCGGAGCCGCCGATCTTGTGCAGATCAAATTTCTCCGCCCAAGCGGCGGCAATGTCGTTGCGGCTGTCATGACGGGGGTTGCCGTTGTGAATCTCCATACCGAACAGGCAGGCGGGACTCACCACTCTCATGTGATTGCGGAAAGGGTGCGCCTGATAAAACAGGATATCGTTGTCCCGGGCGAATTTGCCGAACTTTTCGGGGCCCATGCCGAAGTAGCGCAGGCAGTTTTCTCCCATCTCGTCGGACATTCCGTACACCAAATAATCGTTGGACGAGCCGTCAAAGCGGAGTTCGTAGCCGCACAGCACCAAAAATCCCTTCTCTCTGCCATAGGCGCGGGCTTTTTCAAAGCAGGATTTGTAGTGGGCAAAATATTCGGTCTGCGGGATGCCGTGGCGTTCAAAATGCTCCGCCATCTCACGGCTGAAGTGGTTGGTCAGAACGAAGCCGTCAAAGCCTGCTTCGATATAGCGGTCGATGGTCTCCTCTGCCGTCATGTGCCCGCACAGGGACAGATCGGAGGAGTGGACGTGCAAATCTATTTTCATTGGGTAAAACCTCCTTGGTCGGATGCTTCTATTATACAATTTTTTGCCCGCCGATGCAAGAACTTTTCGCAAAAATACTTGCTCTTTTTGCCGATTTGTGCTACAATAACGGTATATTCACCACTTTGGGGAGGATTCATGGAACTGATCGGCAGACTGATGGGATCGTCAGGCGGTCTCTACGAGATCAAATCAAATACGGGAGAGCAGATTTTCTGCCGCGCCAAGGGAGTTCTGCGCCACGATGCGGTCACACCGCTGGTGGGCGATCTGGTGCGGATGGATCGGGACGAGGGGGGCAACACCGTCCTCGCTGAGGTTCTGCCCCGCAAAAATGCACTGATCCGTCCACCCCTTGCCAATCTGTCCCTGCTGTTCGTGGTGATTCCTACCATGAAGCCCGCCCCCGACCTGCTGACCGTGGACAAACTCACCGCCATCGCCGTCTACCACGGCATAGAGGTGCTTCCCATTGTCAGCAAAGCGGAACTGGATCCCGCCAAAGCGGAGGAGATCGCAGACATCTACCAAAAGGCAGGCTTTTCGGTCTTTCTCACCGATTCCACCGCGGGGCTGGGCATCGAAGCCCTTCGGAAAACGCTGGCGGAGAAACTCCGTCCCACCGACGGGGACACCCCCATCTGCGCCTTCGCAGGAGCCAGCGGCGTGGGCAAGTCTACCCTGCTCAACGCCCTCTTCCCCTCGCTGGCACTTTCCACGGGTGAGGTCAGCCGCAAGATCAGCCGCGGCCGTCACACCACCCGCGCCGTCACCCTCTACGAGACCGAATACGGCGGGCTGGTGGCAGACACCCCGGGCTTTACCATGCTGGACTTCGTCCGCTTCGACTTTTTTACCAAGGAAGATCTGCCCTACACCTTTCCTGAGATCGAGCGGGAACTGGGCGGTTGCCGTTACACCAAATGCACCCACACGAAGGAGCAGGACTGCGCCATCATGGCGGCAAAAACAGCTGGACGGATCCCCGAGAGCCGTCACGCTTCCTTCTGCGCCCTCTACGACGTGCTGAAGAATAAGCACGACTGGGACAAAAAAGCCTGAGGGCGCATATACTCTCAGTAGAGGAAGTTTCCAAAGCTCCTCGAATGGGAGGAATCTGTATGAAAATCGTCACCGTTCGCGCAAAGGGAATCTTCAGACCCATCCTGCGCCGCATCTTCAAAATCAGGAAAACATAGCAAAAAGAGTATGGTCGGCGCAAAATCCGACCATACTCAGATTGAGGACAAATTCGGTACAAAACACGCTCGCCGCAGAGTCTCATATAGTCAAACCCCGCTTTTTCTTTGGTCAGAGAAGGCGCAAAGAAAAAGCTTGGCAAAAAGAAACGCCGATAGGGGTATTTCGCCCTCTGCGGAGGGCGACAAGGGCTTCGCCCCTTGACCCCACCGCCTTTTGAAAAAGGCGGGCGAAAACTTTTTTCAGTTTGACTATTCATTTACCTTTGTCAGCAATCTGAGTATGGTCGGCGCAAATCCGATCATACTGTTACATAAAGGAGTCTTATGAACGTCACATTTGCCATCTACACCTTGGGATGCAAGGTCAACCAATACGAATCGGAAGCCATCGCAGAAGAACTTTTGCGTGCCGGACTTGCCCAAGCCTCTTTCGAGGAACGGGCGGATATCTATCTCATCAACACCTGTTCGGTCACCGCAGAAGGGGAGCGGAAGGTGCGACAGATCATTCGCCGCGCCCACAAAACCAATCCCGACGGCGCCATCCTCGTCACGGGCTGTTATGCTCAGGTGGACGGCGATCGACTCGCATCCCTGCCCGGGGTGCGATTCGTCTGCGGCAATCTCCGCAAGATGCGCGCAGCCGAGGTGGCTCTCTCCATCGCAGACGGCACCTTTGCGAAAACCTCCCCCACGGTGGAGGTGACCTCGCTGGAACACGCAGGCTTTGAACCCATGACCATCCGCCGCAGTGAGCGCACCCGCGCCTATCTGAAGATTGAGGACGGCTGTGAGTCCCGCTGTGCCTACTGCATCATCCCCCGAGCGCGGGGTCCCATCCGCTCCAAGCCCATGGCAGAAGTGGTGGAGGAAGCCCGTGCGCTGGTGGAGGCAGGCTACGCCGAGATCGTGCTGACCGGCATTGAGATCTCGGCATACGGCAAGGATCTGTCGGAGAAACTGCCCGATCTGCTCCGTGCGCTGGACGCCATCCCGGGGCTTGAGCGGATCCGGCTGGGTTCGCTGGATCCTTCCCTGCTGACTCCCGCCTATACTGAACTGCTGAAGGAAATCCGCCATTTGGCACCCCACTTCCATCTCTCCCTCCAAAGCGGCTGTGACCGCACGCTGAATGCCATGCGCCGCCGCTACAACACCGCCATGGTACGCCGCAATGTGGACGCGCTCCGGGCGGCGTTCCCCGACGCCTGCCTGACGGCAGACGTGATCGTGGGCTTTCCCGGGGAGAGAGAAGAGGATTTCGCCTCCACCGCCGCCTTCGTGGGGTCGCTGGATCTGCTGAACTGCCACGTTTTTCCCTACTCCCCTCGCCCGGGCACCGAAGCCGCCGAAATGAGCGGACAACTCCCCGGGGACGTGAAAGAAGCGCGGGTACACGCACTGGAGAAGGTGGTCGCCCAGAGCCGCCGCCGCGTGTTGGAGGCGCAGATCGGCAAGGTGATGCCCGTCCTCTTTGAAGAAGCGCGGGAGTGCCGACAGATCGGTCACACCGCATCCTTTTTGGAGGTGGCGGTGAACGCCGACGCTCTCCTCCACGGTAAACTCCTTGCGGTGGAATTTCTCGCCATTGAGGGCGACCGTCTCATCGGGCGCATTTCCGATTTGTCCCATCCTGCTGACTGAAGAGGTGATCTTTTGCCCTCCTTCTGGACCCATCTGGCATTTGCCAAAGACTGCAAAGCGCGGCTGATGCAAGCAAGCGACTCCCCGCCGTCGGGCGAACTTGCTGCCGCCGTCGCCGCCCATCCCCGCATCTTCTGCACGGGAATGCAAGGTCCCGACCCCTTCCTGTTCTATCTCCCCGCCGCCTTTCGGAAGCGGCGGATTTCCACCGTCCTCCACACCGAGGAGACGGTCAAACTTCTGTGCCGTCTCTTCACCCGCGCCTACGCCTTTGACGGGGCGGAGCGGCAGATCGCGCTGTCCTACATTGCCGGCTTTTTGGGGCATTACCTGCTGGACAGCCACACCCACGCCTTCATCTACGCCAGAGCGGGTGCAAAGCGCTCTGCGGAAAGCTTTTGCATCCACAACGCGCTGGAGGCCGATCTCAACCGCCTTGCCGTCCGTCGGAGTTTCGGAAAAGAACTTCGCACGATGCCCCGCCCGCGTGTCTACGAACTCTCCCCGACAGAGCGGCGTGTGCTGTGCCTGCTCTACTCCGATGTGCTGGAGCGGGTATACAAACTTCCCTGTTCGCCCGCCATGGTGGCGCGGGCACTGTGGTCGGTGCGCCAATGCTACCGCGTGCTCTACGATCCTAAGGGGCAAAAGGCGGTGCTTTTGCGCCGAGTGGAGCTGCTCGCTGGACGAAACTATCTCTCACCGCTGTTTTTGGGCGAGAGCCGTTATTTGGAAGACCCCGCCAATCTTCGACGGCAGATATGGACAGATCCCTTCACCGGGCAGACCTCCCGTGCCACTTTTTTCGATCTCTACGATCATGCGCTGGAGGAGTATGCGCCTCTGCTGGCGCGTCTGGACTCTCCCGAGGAGAGCAGACCGCAGGCGCGGCGGGCGTTGTTTTCCGAGGTCTGCCGTCGGGATTTCCACGGCGAACCCCTCTCACCGAACGGGTGACTTCGACCGCGCCCGCAGGCGCGGTCGCCACTTCCCCAAGCATCGCCATCCCACCCCTGACTGCGGCGAGCAAATCCTCGTTGGGCAGACCGCCTGCGCCGTCGATCTGCCTCGTGTCTTCCTATCCCCAAAAATCCCCCTTCCCGTAGCCTCGAAATCGATTCGAGGGACTACCCGAAGGGGGATTCGTTTGTCAAATTCAATCTTCCGTCGCGGGGAAGAGCACCGACACCACTGTGCCCTGCCCGGGCGTGCTGTCCAGCGTCAGCGCGGCTCCGTGGAAGGCGGCTCCGTGCTTGACGATGGAAAGCCCCAGCCCCGTGCCGCCGATCTCCTTGGAGTGGCTCTTGTCCACCCGATAGAATCGCTCGAACACCCGGGCGCGGTCTGCATCGGGGATGCCGATGCCCGTATCGCGGACGGTCAGACGCACCTTACCGCCCTCTTTTTCCAGCGTCACGAAGACTTTTCCCTGCTCATGATTGTATTTAATGGCATTATCTACCAAATTATAGATCATCTCGTCCAAAATCTGCGACACGCCCATGACTTTGGCGGGGGACAGACGGGTCTCGATGGTCACCGCCCGCCGTCCGGCGGTGGGAAGCAGTCGCTCCACCACTTGAGCGGTCAGGGAAGACAGATCCACCGCTGTTTTCTCTCCCGGGATGGAGTTTTCGTCCAGCTGGGAGAGCCGCAGAATATCGTCAATCAGCCCCAGCAGGCGTTGCGCCTCGGAATGGATCTTGCCCGCAAAATGCCCCACGTCCTCGGGGCGGGCGATGCCCATCTGAATCATCTCGGCGAACCCCGAAATGGAGGTGAGGGGCGTTTTCAGCTCGTGGGTGACGTTGGCGGAAAACTCGCGGCGGAGCTTCTCCCGCTCCTCCCGCTCGGTCACGTCCAGAATCATCAGCACCGCGCCCACCGTCTCATTCTTCTCCCGCACGGGATTGGCGATGATCTGATAGACCCGCCCGTCGTAGTCGGCAAGTTCGGTGGCGTGCATTCCGTCCAGCGCTCCCGTGATGGCACGGTGGAAGCCCTCGCTGTCGTCGATAGTCAGCACATTCGCCGAAGGCTCAATATGGGCGGCATCCAGCAGGTGCAGTGCGCCCACGTTGTAGGACAGCAGATTGCCCATAGCATCCACTACCAGCAGTCCTTCGCTCATATTCTCGGTGATGGCGGCAAACTCCTTCTGCCGCCGCTTGAGTTGCTCCATTTGCTCGCGGATCTGCTGATTTTGCTTGGTCAGCCGATCCAGCAGAGGGGTCAGTTCTTTGTAAGTCTTGCTCCGCTCGGGATGGGAGAGATCCAGTTGGTTCAGCGGCTCGGTGACTTTGCGGGCGATGCCGTAGGAGAGCAGTCCCGAAACGGTGACCACCACCGCCGCCACCCCTAAAATGGGCGCCAGCAGGCGCAGGAGCAGAGTCAGCATGGAATCGTGGGAGTCGGACACCCGCAAAACGCTTCCGTCGGACAGCCGTTTGGCGTAGTTGACCGTCTCGCGGGTCAGCGTGTCGGAATAGCGGGTGGCACTCCCCTCGCCCGCGGCAATCGCCTCTCGAATCTCTTCCCGATCCAGATGATTGCCCAACGTCAGCGGGTCTACCGTGTTGTCGAACAGCACCGTGCCGTCCGCCGCCACCCAGGTAATGCGGGTGTGAAGGGCATTCCCCTCCATGCCCTCCGGACTCTCCAGATTCTCCAGATAAGTCTTGCCCTGACTTTCCAGCCCTGCGGCAATGAACTGCGCCTGATCCTGCAGACCGACGGCGTACTGATCGTTAAAATAGCCGTAGAGCATGGCAAGGCTCAGCAGAAAGCTGACCGCCAGCACGGCAATGGCTACCAAAAAGATGGAACGAAAAATACGCTTGGTCAAAGACAAAACCTCCTTTTTGGGGAAATACGTTAGTTAATGAGACATTGCGAGCCGATTATTAGACAGCGGGACATTTTTGGGGAAATACGTTAGTTAATGAGACACTGCGAACCGATTATTAGACAGCGGGACATTTTTGGGAAAATACGTTAGTTAATGAGACACTGCGAACCGATCGGAAGACGGCTGGACTGACTCGCTCAGGTCTCGCTTTCGGAGCGGGGATTTTCGCTGAGCTTGTAGCCGATCCCCCGCACCGTCTCGATCAGATCGCCGCTCCCGCCCAGCTTGGTGCGCAGGGTGCGGATGTGGACATCCACCGTGCGGCTCTCGCCGTCGAAGGAATAGCCCCAGATGCGGTTGAGCAGTTGGTCGCGGGTGAAGACGATGCCGGGATGCTCCAAAAACAGCAGGAGCAGATTGTACTCCTTATTGGTCAGCGTGACCTCGCGGTTACCGTCCATCACCACATGGCGGGCGGCATCCACATAGAGATCGCCTGCCGAATACTCCCGCCCTTGGGTGTCTGCGGTTTTTTCGGTACGGCGGAGCAGAGCGCGGATCCGCGCCAACAGTTCCATAATACCAAAGGGCTTGGCAAGATAATCGTCTGCACCGCTGTCCAGTCCCACGACCTTATCGTACTCGCTCCCCTTGGCGGTCAGCAGGAGGATGGGCATCTGCGCCGTGTGATGGGCGGCGCGGAGCCGTCCCAGGATGGTGAGACCGTCTTCCTCGGGAAGCATGATATCCAGCAGTAGCAGATCGGGGGTGGCGCTCTCCATCGCCTTCCAGAAAGCGGAGGGGCGGTCGAAGCCCCGGGCTTCCATCCCGTAGCTTTGGAGGGTATAGACGATCATTTCACGGATACTGCTGTCGTCTTCTAAGCAATAGATCATGGGAAAATCTCCTTGTTCGGTTTATTCAAAGGTCAGTATACACGGCGGAAGTTAAATGTAAAACCGCGGATTTGTAAAATCGGTGTAAAATGCGGGTGTGGGGCGCGAAAAAGGAAGGGCGCCGCCCCCAAGGCAGGCGGGAAGGGGCAGACCGGTATTTGCCGCTCTGATTGTTTCAGCGATGCCTCACCCGAACTTCGGCACAGACAAGCCTCCCGCGGATACACCAAGCGCCGCAGAACTGCGGCGCCGGTTGGTGGTTGTAACGATTACTTCTTCAGCTTCGCCTGAGCCTTCAGTCGAAGCTGGGTGTTGAGGATGGCTTTGCGCAGACGGATGGACTGGGGAGTGACTTCGATCAGTTCGTCCTCGGCAATAAACTCGATGGCTTCCTCCAAGCTGAGGATGCGGGCGGGGGTCAGGATCAGCTTTTCATCCGCACCCTTGGAACGGATAGCGGTCAGCTGTTTGGTCTTGCAGGGGTTCACCGCAATATCGCCCAGCTTGGGGTTCTCGCCCACGATCATGCCCTCGTAAACGGGAGTTTGCACGCCGACAAACATGGCACCGCGCTCCTGGGTGTTATACAGACCGTAGGAAGTGGTCACGCCTGCCTCGGATGCCACCAGAGAGCCGGTGTAGCGGGCAGTGATCTCCCCCTTGAAGGGCTGATAACCGTCAAATACGGTATTGATGATGCCCTCTCCGCGGGTGTCGGTCATAAATTTGCTTCGATAACCGAACAGACAACGGGAAGGAATGGAGTATTCCATCTTGGTACGGCTTCCGTGAACCGACATATCCAGCAGATCGCCCTTGCGCGCGCCCAGTTTTTCCATAACAGAACCCGAAAATTCAGTGTCCACGTCGATATAAACCTTCTCCACAGGCTCGTACAGCTTGCCGTCGATCTCCTTGTAGATCACGCGGGGAGCGGACACAGCCAACTCATAACCCTCGCGGCGCATGGTCTCGATGAGGATGGACAGGTGCATTTCGCCTCTGCCTGCCACCTTGAAGGAGTCGGTGGTGTCGCCGTCGGACACGCGGAGCGAAACGTCCTTCAGCAGTTCGTCATAAAGACGCTTGCGGATCTGACGGGAGGTAACAAATTTGCCTTCCTTGCCGGCAAAGGGTGAATCGTTGACCTGGAAGGTCATCTCCAGCGTAGGCTCGGAGATCTTCACAAAAGGCAGAGCCTCCACCGCATCGGGGGAGCAGATGGTGTCGCCGATGGTGATGTCCTCGGCGCCCGAGAAGCAGACGATGTCGCCCACGGTAGCCGTTTCGGCGTTGGCGCGGCGCAGACCGTCGAACTGGTACAGAGAGACCACCTTGGAGCGGACAGGTGCGGCATCAGGACTATGGTAGTTGCAGATCATAATATCCTGCCCGACCTTAATGGAGCCGTTGTCGATGCGACCGATGCCGATACGGCCCACATAATCGTTGTAGTCGATGGAGGAGACCAGCATCTGCAAACCGCGGGTCTCGTCGCCCTCGGGGGCGGGCATATATTCCAGAATGGTGTCGAACAGGGGCTTCAGGTCGGTGCCTTCGCCGTGGGGGTTCAGACAAGCGGTACCCTGTCTGCCGGAGCAGAAGATCATGGGGGAGTCCAGCTGTTCGTCGGTAGCGTCCAGATCCATCAGCAATTCCAGCACCTCGTCGATGACCTCGTCCACCCGGGCGTCGGGCTTGTCGATCTTGTTGACCACCACGATGACGCGGTGATTCAACTCCAGCGCGCGCTGGAGGACGAAGCGGGTCTGAGGCATGGGACCTTCTGCGGCATCCACCAGCAGAAGCACGCCGTTGACCATTTTCAGAATACGTTCCACCTCGCCGCCGAAATCAGCGTGACCGGGGGTGTCGATGATGTTGATTTTCACGTCCTTGTAGTGGACAGCGGTATTTTTCGCCAGAATGGTAATGCCGCGCTCCCGCTCCAGATCGCCCGAGTCCATCACACGCTCGGTAGTTGTCTGATTGTCGCGGTATACGCCGCCCTGCTTGAGCATCTCGTCCACCAGCGTGGTCTTGCCGTGGTCAACGTGGGCGATGATGGCGATATTTCTTAAATCGTTTCGAACCATATTTCTTGTCTCCTGTCGTTTTACTTCTCTGAAATTATTCCGTATTTGCGGGATGGGGACTGTATCATACTATTAACTTAGATATTATACCACAAAACTTGCCGTCAGAAAAGAGTTTTTGCGAAAAAAATCGAAAAAGATTGCACAAATCGCATAGACATTCGGTAGAAATTATGCTATAATAGTACAAAACACCCCCAAGGAGGCGCAAACTATGCCCTTTTGGAAGAAGAAAAAGAAGGAAGATTCCCCCGCCTTTCGCCGTCAGATGGCGGAGAAGATCGCCGGGCGGCATATCAAATACGTTACCGAGCGCGTGGACGGCGAGGATATCGTCATCGGCAGAGAAGGCTCACTTTGCCTGCGGGACGGCGAGATGATCGTCTTCGCCTCGGCGGACATCCTCTTCCGCACCCCCGTGGACAGCCTTTCTGCTTACGAACTGATGAGTTTGGACGGCGTGACGCTGACGGGTCCCGACATGGAGCACGGCGGAGCGGTGCGCACCGTCATCGCCTACTACCTCTATTACCGCTAATTTTAAAGGTTTTGGCGCAAATCCACAAATCTTGCAAATCCTATTGAAAAATCCAATCGAATGGTGTATAATAATTGCAAAGCACCCGCATAGTATGCGTGGCGGCCATGTACCGTACAAAGGAGGATATCCAAATGGCTGATCAGAATACCCGCACATTTACCATTCCCAGTGATCGGGAGGTGGAAATCCGCTCCACTTTACAGGAGGTCTACGACGCGCTGAAGGAAAAGGGCTACAATCCCATCAATCAGATCGTGGGCTATATCCTGTCCGAGGATCCCACCTATATCACCAACTACAAGAACGCCCGCAGTCTCATCCGCAAGATTGATCGGGACGAGCTCTTAAATCTGCTGGTCAAGAACTATCTGAAACTCTGAGCATGAAGATCTACCCCATTTCCCGCGTCGAAGATCTTCCCTACGACGGGGCTGTTTTCGTTGCGCTGGGAAACTTCGACGGCGTTCACCGCGGTCACGCCGCACTGCTGGCAGCCGCCCGGGAGGGTGCGGTTTCTCTTTCTACGCCCCAAAGGGCAGTGCGCCCCGCAGTCTTCACCTTCCGTCAAAGCAAAGCCCCCGCCGTTACCACGCTGGAGGAGCGGCTTGCCCTGTTTGAAGCACAAAGCATGGAGACCGCCTTTGTGGCTGACTTTGATGCCTTCCGCGGACAAACCCCCGAGGCGTTCGTCTCTTACACGCTGAAAGGAATCGGTGCCGCGGGGCTGGTCTGCGGCTTCAACTTCCGCTTCGGACACCGCGCCGCGGGAGACGTTGCCCTGCTCACGCGCCTTGCCGCCGCCTGTGGGATGGACTGTCGGGTGATCCCGCCAATCACCGTGGACGGCGTCACCGTCAGTTCCACCGAGATCCGCCGCCGCCTTTCGGAGGGCGATCTTGCGGGCGTCACGGCACTTTTGGGACGTCCCTGGTCGCTGACGGCAGAGGTGGTCCACGGCAGAGCCGTGGGAGGAAAGGTTTTATCCTCCCCTACGCTGAATCTGCCCATTCGGGAAGACCGTCTGCTCCCCCCCTTCGGGGTATATTTCACCGAGGTCGCCATTGACGGCAGCATTTACCCCGCCGTGACCAATATAGGCGTTCGTCCCACCTTCGGGGAGAGCGAGATCCTCTGTGAGACCCATCTGCTGGGCGCATCGGGGAATTTTTACGGCAAGACTGCAGAGGTTCGTTTCCTGCACTATCGCCGCCCCGAGCGGCGTTTTGCATCGGCGGAGGAGCTTGCCGCCGTCATCGCCGAGGACATCGCCGCCGCCCGCCGTTTTTTTGGATAAATTTCACCCGCGAGGGGTCGCGTCACTCTACAAATCAGGTTGGGCGAGAGGTGCAGGCAACCAAGCCCTCGCTGACCTTTGCCAATGCACCCGCGCCCGGTGCGCATCACATAAAGGATGATTCCATGAAACACAAACTGCGATCAATCCTGATCGTTTGGCTGGCAGTATTACTGACCGCCCTGCCCATCGCCGCCGTTGAGGCACCCGCCGCAACCGATGCGGCAACCACATCTGCCCCCGCCGAGGGAGCAGATGCCCAAAATTCCCCCGAAAATCCCAACATCGCCGATCTGTCGGATGCCGACACGGTTCTGCTCTACTGTCTGGAGACCGACACCGTCCTGCGAGAAAAGAACGCCGACGGCAAAGTCTATCCCGCCACGGCGGTGAAACTGATGACCGCTCTGCTGGCATTCGAGACCATTGAGGATCCGGAGACGCCCATCACGGTCACCTCCGAGATGCTGAAG
This sequence comes from Eubacteriales bacterium, assembly GCA_051867925.1. Lineage (GTDB taxonomy): Bacteria > Bacillota > Clostridia > Oscillospirales > CAG-272 > CAKSQF01. Next base: position 1,179 of record JBJDZI010000126.1, on the reverse strand, counting down.
GGGGTCAGCGGAAGTTATTACGGCTTCAAGGCGGGCGACACCGTCTCGCCCGAGGATCTGCTGAAGCTGCTCCTGCTGCGCAAAAGCAACGACGCCGCGCTGATCCTCGCCCATTTATCTGCGGGCAGTGTGGAGAACTTCGTTGCCGCCATGAACGAAAAAGCCGAAGTTTTGGAGATGGAGAACACCTTCTTCACAAATCCCACAGGACTTCACGATGCGGGCATGACCACCACCGCCGAGGATCTCTTAAAGCTGTCGCTGGCATTTTACAAAGCCTCCCGCCTGCACGCCTGGTCGGGCGCGGCTTATCTCTCCTGCCCCACCCTCAGCGCAGGCACGATCTACAACAACAATTATTTCCTCAGCCGCTACTACAACGCCACAGGTGTATCTTATCTCTTTGACGCGGTGGACGGCATGATCAACGGCAGTACCGCGCAGTCGGGTGAGGTACTGATCACCTCCGCCACCTACAAGGGCCTTCACTACATTGTAATCCTGCTGGGAGGCAAGACGGTGGACGATCTGCCCACCTGCTACGATGTCACCCGCAAGCTGATTGAGAAGGACACGCAGAACTTCAGTTACACCAAAGTTCTGCTGGATGCGGAGGTAGTTTGCGAACTGCCCGTGAAGTTGGGAAGCGGAACGGATTTTGCCGCTGTCTTCCCCAAGGAAACGCTGGAGTATTATCTGCCCAAATCCACGGATCTCTCCAAGCTTCAGAAAAAGATCACCCTTACGGTGGAGGAGTTGGAAGCCCCTGTGGAAGAGGGGGATGTGGTAGGCAAAGTTGCCGTCTGGCTGGACGGCAAGCAACTGGGCGAGACCGATCTTGTGGTGCGCAGCAACATTACCCGCAGCGGAACGGAATATCAGGTCTCCCGTGTTGCCGAATTTTTGGGAAGCAGTCGCTTCGTGGTCATCGCTCTGTCGGTGATCGGCGTATTCCTGCTCTATTTCATCGTCAACGCCATCTACCGCGAGCAAATCAAGAAGAAATATCGAAAATAAATATATTCTATTGGGGCTTCGCCCCAAACCCTACCAAGAACCTTTTTGAAAAAAGGTTCTTGGTACTCCAAAAACTTTTATGAAGGGCGGCAAGTATTTGCCGCCCTTCAGTCTGTCGAGAAACTATAAATTTAGAAAGCCGTCAGCCAAGGAAAGGGGTTG
>JBJDZI010000125.1:0-5583 GCA_051867925.1 Eubacteriales bacterium | reverse complement strand
GTGCGGCGCTCCAGACCGGCACCGACGAGGAGGTCATCGCCAGCACCGAATATTGTCTGACTTACGGCAAGGCAGGCGGCGGCTACATTTTCGCCACCAGTAACATTCCCTTCAAGGGGATGCCCCCGCACCGCTATCAAATGATTCTGGACATCTGGAAAAAGATGCGCAAATATTGAAATCAGGCAGGCGTTCTCCTGCATTCGGGAGAGAGGCGCGACTGACCTATTTATTTCACACATATATAAATATATAATAAGGATATAATAAGGAGAAAAAATATGAGTATTCTCATCGAAATTTCTGAAAATCTTCAAAAAGGCAAAGCCAAGATTGTGAAGGAACTGGTACAGAAGGCGGTGGAGGAAGGCATCCCCGCGGAAACCATTCTGAACGATGGACTGCTTTCGGGCATGAACGTCATCGGCGAAAAGTTCAAGAACAACGAGGTCTACGTTCCCGAGGTGCTGGTGGCCGCCCGCGCCATGAACATGGGCGCACAGATTCTGAAGCCTCTGCTGGCGGCAGAGGGCGTGCAGTCCACCGGAAAGGTCTGCATCGGTACCGTGCAGGGCGACCTCCACGACATCGGCAAGAATCTGGTCAAGATGATGATGGAGGGTAAAGGGCTGGAGGTCATCGACCTTGGCACGGACGTTGCTCCCGAGACCTATGTACAGACTGCCATTGAACAGAACTGTCAGGTGATCTGCTGTTCCGCGCTTCTGACCACCACCATGGGCGTGATGGCAGACGTGGTGAAGGCGGCAGAAGCAGCAAACATTCGCGACAAGGTCAAGATCATGATCGGCGGCGCACCCGTGACGCAGGATTACTGCGACAAGATCGGTGCCGATGTCTACACCTCCGATGCCGCCAGCGCTGCAGATGCTGCGGTAAAACTCTGCAGTCTGTAAGATCGGTTTTGATAAAATCGAAAGGAAATCCCCAAAATGCGGAGTTCTCGGCAAACGGTCGAAGAACTTCCAATCTTTCATAGAATCTTGATAAAAACGCCGCAGATCTTGCGGCGTGGAGCGTGAGCGTATGAAACGAAATATGAAACAATGGCTGGAGGATCTGAAAAACGCGCCTGTGAAAAAGGCGATGCCCATCCTCTCTTTTCCCGCCGTACAACTGCTGGGGATCAGCGTAAAGGAACTGATTTCGAACAGCGACCGTCAGGCGGAGGGAATGCGGCTGGTGGCAAGCCGCACCGATTCCGCCGCCGCGGTGAGTTTGATGGATCTGTCGGTGGAAGCGGAGTGCTTCGGCGCAAAAATCCGCGTATCCGATGGAGAAGTCCCCACCGTTGTGGGGAGAATGATCCACGACGAAGACGAAGCCGCCGCGCTGGAGGTGCCTGCCGTGGGGACTGCCCGAAGCGGTCTCTATGTAAAAGCCATCGAAAAAGCGCTGGCGCTGATTACCGATCGCCCGGTATTTGCGGGCATCATTGGTCCCTTTTCTCTTGCCGCCCGCCTGTTGGACGTAACCGAGATCATGATGGACTGCTACGACGATCCCGATATGGTACATACCGTGTTGGAGAAGGTCACCGCTTTTCTGATCGAGTACGCCAAAGCCTATAAAGCTGTGGGCGCCCACGGTGTAGTGATGGCAGAGCCTGTGGCAGGACTGCTTTCCCCTGCAATGGAGGAGGAATTTTCCGCTCCCTATGTCAGACAGATCGTGGATGCCGTGCAGGATGAGGGCTTTATCGTCATCTACCACAATTGCGGCAACAATACGATTCAAATGATTGATTCCATCTTGACCACGGGAGCCGCCGCATACCATTTCGGCAACTCCATCGACATGGCAGAGATGATGTCCCACATTCCCGCCGACACGGTCGCCATGGGCAACGTAGACCCTGCGAGACAGTTCTTGGGTGGAACGCCCGCGTCTGTTCGGGAGGCTACCCTTGAGGTGATGCACAAGTGCTGTGTGTATAAAAACTTCGTTGTTTCCTCGGGCTGTGACATTCCGCCTCGGTCAAACTGGGAGAATATTGATGCCTTTTTCGCCGCTGTCGGTGAATTCTATGGAAAATAGAGCCGACCTGTTTCACCATCTGGAGGAGCTGGTCATCACCGAGGGCGCGTACAAAGCCGCCGTCATCGACACGGAGTGCGTGGAAACGGATGCTTCCTTCCGCGCATTATGTGCATCCAACGTCTGCGGGGCTTACGGCAGATGCTGGATGTGTCCTCCCGACGTGGGCGAGATTGAGCTGCTGATGAAGACTCTGCGCACCTTCGACCACGCACTGGTCTATCAGACCGTTTGGATGCTGGAGGACAGTTACGACATTGAAGGGATGGGCGAGGCGGCGGATGCCCACGCCCGTCTGAGCCTACGCCTTGCAGAGAGGTGCAAGCGGGGGCCTTTTTCGAAACTGCTCCACTTGGCAGCAGGCGGATGTCACGTTTGCCCCACATGCGCCAAAGTGCAAAATCAGTCCTGCCGTTTTCCCGACCGCGCCCTGCCTTCGCTGGAGGCGTACGGCGTCAACGTATCGCGGCTGGCAGCGGCGGCGGGGATGAAATACATCAACGGGCAGAACACCGTGACGTATTTCGGCGCGATCTTCTTTAATCTGTAATTCGGAGGCTACTATGCCAACCGTTCTGTTCAACGATATTCCGTACACCGTCCCCGCGGGGAGCCGAATCGCCGACCTGCCCCCGTACAAAGCGGTTGCCGCGCTCCCCTGCGGAGGGCACGGCAAATGCGGCAAATGCCAGGTCACGGCAAGCGGCGCGCTTTCCGCGCTCTCCCGGACCGAGCGGGAGATGCTTTCCCCCGACCGGATCAGGGCGGGTATTCGACTGGCATGCTGTGCCACCGTGGAGGGGGATTGTACCGTTCGTCTTGCCGCGGACGGGCAAGGGCAGAAGATTCGCATAGCCGGCGATATGCCCGAAATCCTGCTTCACCCCGCTTTTTCGAAGTACGGCGTCGCTGTGGACATCGGCACCACCACCCTTGCCGCCCGTCTGTATAATAGCGAAGGGGTTCTGCTTGCCGAAGCCAGCCGACTGAATCCCCAATCGAGCTACGGCGCGGATGTGATCTCCCGCATCGAAGCGGCGCTTCAGGGGGAGGAGAGTGCGCTGGCAACTGTCATTCGCGGGGCGGTGGACGGTCTGTTGACCGAACTGGCATCGGCGGCAAGTATTGCGTCTGCCGACATCGACGGCGTGGTGATCACGGGAAATACCGTGATGCTTCACCTGTTGACCGAGACCTCGGTAGAGCCGCTCTCCCACGCACCCTTTGCGGCAAATCGTCTGTTCGGGGAAACGCTGACGGCAGGTGGGCTGTCGCTGACCGCGCCGGCTCCCGCGACGGAGATTTACCTCCCGCCCTGTGCGGCATCGTTTGTGGGCGCGGACATCGTCACTGCATTGCTTGCAAGCCGGATCTGCAAGGATCCTGCTACCGCTCTGCTGGTGGACATTGGCACCAACGGAGAGATGGCACTTTGGCATCGGGGAAAGCTCTCCTTCTGTTCCACCGCCGCAGGTCCTGCCTTTGAAGGGGCGGGCATTTCCATGGGAATGGGCGGGAAGAGCGGCGCCATCGACCGTGTAGAACTGCAGGAGGGTGCGCTTGTAGCCCATGTTATCGGAGAGGCTACGCCCGCGGGCATTTGCGGAAGCGGCGTGGTAGATGCCATTGCCTGTCTGCTGGATGCCGAACTGATAGACGAAACCGGTTATCTGGAGGACGATCCCGCTGTGATTTTTGCACCTGTCTGCATCACGCAAGAGGACGTGCGCGCCGTACAACTGGCGAAATCCGCCATTCACGCGGGCATCCGAACCCTCCTGCACACTGCGGGACTGATTCCCGAAGCGGTGGGAACGCTGGCGATTGCAGGCGGATTCGGCAGTTATCTGGATATTGCCAACGCTTGCAGGATCGGACTGCTTCCCGAAGAGATGCGCTCTGCCATCCGTGTCATCGGCAACGCCGCGCTGGCGGGAGCGTCTATGCTGCTGCTGTGTCGCGATCTGCGTGCCGATTGCGACAAATACGCCAAGGGCGAGGTCATCGAACTTTCCGCAAACCCCGTTTTTTCGAGCGAATACATGGAACGGATGCTGTTTTGAGCCTTCCTACGGACAAATTGGTCGAATTTTATGTAAAAACCAAAAAACTAACGTCATCCTATTGATTTTTGCTTTTCTATATGCTATAATTATTAATGGAGCAGCTTTCCGCGTTTCTGTATCAAACGCGGCAAGCTGCTTCTTTGCCACCAAGACGTTTTTTCTGCGTTACGCAATTTTGCATCACGCAATTTACAGAAAGAGAGGTACCGATATGAGCAGAAAATACAGACTATCCACCGCGCTGGATGTGGACGATCTCCTGATGGAATGCACATCCTACGCTATGCGACTCGCCAACGAAAAATACGGCTTTCAGCCGCCTATGACCATCTACGAAAAAGATAGTTGGGGAAAGAACGGTACCCGTGCGGACTCCATTTATCCCTATTTCAGCGACGCGGAATTTTATCGCACGCAACCGGTCTATGAGGGTGCCAAGGAATTTGTGCGGCGGCTCTGCCAAATGACTGAGGTTTACATTTGTACTGCCGTTCCGCCGGAGTTTATGGGTATTCGCGCCCGGCGGATTCGGGAGGAGTTTCCCGAAATCCCTGCCGACCACATTTATATGGGTGCGGGGAAAGATAAGATCCACACCGACATTCTCTTTGACGACGCGCTCCACAACATTCTGAATTCGGGCGCGAAATACCCCATTCTGATGCGCCGCCCTTGGAATCAGGAGGCGACCGGAATGCTGGCGGTGAATCATTACGATGAATTTCTCAAATTGGTGGAGGTTATTGCGGGCAGTTATTCAGTGAGCGCTGACGAGCATCCCGCCAGCGATGCGGGGATCGTGGTGCTGGTCGGACCGTCCGGAAGCGGTAAATCCAAGTTGGCTACCAGACTTTTGGAACGCACCGACCGCTTTGAAAAGCTGGTGAGCTATACCACCAAAGACCCAACCGCCGTAGAGGAAAACGAATGGTACAATTACGTTTCGCTGGACACCTTCCACAGTATGTGCGACAGCGGCGAAATGTTCCAGTCCACCATGTACGCAGGTCATGGATACGGCTCCCGCAAGACCGATGTGGAGTGCATCCTGAAAGAGGGCAAGCGGGTTCTGACGACGATGGATATTTGCGGCGCGATGTCGCTGAAGACGAATTTCCCCAATGTGGTGACCATCTACATCAAGCGGGAAAAGAAGGCGCTGATGGCTAACATCCTCAAAAAGAACACCACCAACGAAAACAAAGTCAACCGCTTGTGCGCCATCGAATACGAACAGCAAAACGCCGAACTCTGCGACTATGTTCTGCATTTCGACACCACCTACGACGACGCTCTCCTCCGCCTCTGCGAGATTTTGAATATTTAATATAATTTGGGGCTTCGCCCCAAATCTTACCGGGAACCTTTTTGAAGAAAGGTTCCCGGAACTCCAAATACTTTTATGAAGGGCGGCAAGAACTTGCCGCCTCAGTTTGTCAAAAAAGTTTACGCGAATACT
>JBJDZI010000124.1:1190-28491 GCA_051867925.1 Eubacteriales bacterium | reverse complement strand
GCACTCTAAATTTATAGTTTATCGACAGACTGAGGGCGGCAAGTATTTGCCGCCCTTTCAAAAAAGTTCTTGGAGGTTTGGAACCTTCTTACAAGAAGGTTCCAAGAAAAATGATTCCATCAAATCATCTTATTTTTGTCAATATAAAAGGGTTTGTTGGGGTGGCCGCTGAGGGTGACGCCGCTACGGATGACCACGTTCTTGTCGGTGATCACGCAGCTGAGACTGCTACCGTCTCCGATCATGGTGTCTTGGAACAGGATGCAGTTCTTCAGCACGCTGCCCTTCCCTACCCGCACACCGCGGAAGAGGATGCAGTTCTCCACCGTTCCCTCGATAATACAGCCGTCGGCGATCATGGAGTTCTTCACGGCGCAGCCTTCCACGTACTGGGTAGAGGGAGAGTTGCGCACCTTCGTAATGACGGGGCGGTTCTTCTCGTTGAACAGTCCGTCCCGCATGGCTTTGTCGGTGAGAAGCTGCATAGAGCAAGCAAAATAATCCTCAATCTGACCCGTGCAGGCGAAGTAACCGTCGTAACGGTAAACCTTCATGTCCGCCTTGCCCATGTAGCGCGCCACGATGCCGCGGGTGAGGCTGTCAAAGCCGTGAGCGGCGGCGTCCTGAATGGCAGACAGCAGGAAGGTGCGGTTGGCGATCCACAAATTCATGCTCACGTCCCGCAGACCGGTCACGTTGCGGGGATGCGCCGCCACTTCGGTCAGATTGCCCTCTGCATCGGAATCGTACAGATTGTACTGCTCCGACTGATTGCCGCACAGCTCCATACGCTTCACGGCGAAGGTCAGATCCGCGCCGCTTTCCTTGTGCCGCGCGATCATATCGGAAATGTCCACGTTGAAGATGCCGTCGGAATCGGCGACTACCAGCAGTTCATCCTTGGTCTTGATGAGCGCGTCAGTAATGCTGTAAAGGGCGTCCAAACGGGTATCGTAACGACTGGTGCCCCGGGTGGAGAAGGAAGCAATATTCGGCGTCAGCAGACGCAGACCGCCCGTGCGGCGGGCAAGATCCCAGTCTTTGCCGCTGCCCAGATGATCCACGAGGGACTGATAATTGTAACTGGTGATGACGTTCACGTCCTTGATGCCTGCATTGACCATGCAGGAGAGGACGAAGTCGATGAGACGGTATCTGCCGCCGAAGGGCACAGACGCCTGGGTACGAACTGCGGTGAGTTCGGGGATGTTTTTATCTCTGAGGTTTGCGAAAATAATTCCGGCTGCCATATCTGTTCCTCCTTAACCCTTGAGACTGTCGAGTTTTGCGGCGTTGACCATTTCTCCCGCAGGGATCTTCGTCCCGGCAGGAACCGACAGCTGTTCGCCGACCACGGCGATGCCCACGCCCTCTGCTTTGGGCGCACCGATCACGGCACCCTCTCCGATGGCGGTGTTGGTGCTGATGATGGAATAGTCCACCGTAGCCCCTGCTTCCACACGGACTTCATTCATCACCACGCTGTCCCGAATGACGGCTCCGGGAGCAACGTACACGCCGCTGAAGAGGACGGAATTTTCCACCGTACCGTAGATTTCACAGCCCTCCGTAATGATGGAATTGCGGATTTTGGCATCCTCGCCCACGTACTGGGGCGGATTACCGGTGGAACGGAAGAAGATGCGCCAGGAACGGTCGTACAGATTGAAGACGGGATGATCGCCCAAAAGATCCATATTTCCTTCCCACAGGGAGGAGATGGTTCCCACGTCCTTCCAATAGCCACGGAAGGGATATGCGAACATTCTCTCGCCGGCGCTGAGCATATTGGGAATGATGTTCTTGCCGAAGTCATTGGAAGAACCGGGTGTGTTCTCGTCGTCGATAAGATAACGACGGAGCTTCCGGTAGCTGAATATGTAAATGCCCATGGAGGCTTTGTCGGACTTGGGCTGTTTGGGCTTTTCCTCAAACTCGTAGATCTCGCCGTCCTCGCGGGTGTTCATGATGCCGAAGCGGGAGGCTTCCTCCATGGGAACGGTCAGCACGGCGATGGTGCAGTCCGCGTTCTTCTCCTTGTGGAAATCCAGCATGGCGGCGTAATCCATTTTATAGATGTGGTCGCCCGACAGCACCAGCACGTATTCGGGATCGTAGCGATCGATAAAATCCAGATTCTGGTAAATGGCGTTGGCAGTGCCTTTGTACCAGTCCGCGCCCTTCATGCCCTGATAGGGGGGCAGAACGGACACGCCGCCCATATTGCGGTCCAGATCCCAAGGCTGACCGGTACCGATGTACTCGTTGAGCTGGAGAGGCTGATACTGGGTCAGCACGCCCACGGTATCGATGCCCGAATTCACGCAGTTGGACAGCGTAAAGTCGATGATGCGGTACTTACCGCCGAAGGGGACGGCGGGCTTTGCCGTCTTCTCCGTGAGTGTGTACAGTCGGCTTCCCTGCCCGCCGGCAAGAAGCATGGCTACACATTCTTTTTTCTGAAACATAATAAAGTCCTCACTTTATATTGGATTTTGCCGCAATGCGTGATGCGGCGATCATGATACAAATGGGATGTGCCACCGTCGGCACGGGTGATTTTGGCACGCCCACGGTGGCTCCGGGGATTGCTCCGCTTGCGATGGTTGCGCGACCTTGCGGCATTGCCCGCCTCAGTCTGCGGATTTTTCGCTCTTTTTCCGCCCGGGGAGCTTCTTCGGCTCTAAAATCACTGCCGAGAGCGGCGGGACGTTGATCCGCAGCGCGCGTCTTCCCTCCAGCGCCCAATCGGGAGCGGGGCGCAGAAGTCCTTCGTTGCGCCGTCCCTCTCCGCCAAATGCCACGTCATCGGTGGACAGTACCTCCCGATATGCCTCCGCTTCGTCGGGGACGGGGATGGGATAGTTTGAGCGGGTGGTATTGGAGAAGTTCAGCACGCAGATCAGCGACTCGCCCGACCGTGCCTTGCGGGTGTAGGCAATGAGATTGTCTTCCTTGTTGTCCGCCCAGATCCATTCAAAGCCGTCCCAGGAGAAATCGTTCTCCCACAGGGCTTTATGGGACAGATAGAAATTGTTCAGTTTTTCCGAGTAATGCCACAGTTTGCCGTGCATCTCGTAGTCGGTCATGAACCATTCCAGCTGATTTTCGTAATCCCATTCACGGAACTGACCGAACTCGCAACCCATAAAGGTGAGTTTTTTGCCCGGATGGGTCATCTGGTACGCCATAAACAGGCGATCGCCTGCAAATTTCTGCTCGTAGCCGCCCCACATCTTGTCCAGCAGGGACTTTTTGCCGTGGACGACCTCGTCATGGGAGACGGGCAGGATATAATTTTCCGAAAATGCGTAGCAAAGCGAGAAATTCAGTTTATTGTGGTGATACTGGCGGGCGATGGGATCCAGCGCAACGTAATCGTACATATCGTTTGCCCAGCCCATGTTCCACTTGAAATTGAAGCCCAGACCGCCTTGGTAGACGGGTTTGGTCACAGCCGCCCAGGAGGTGGACTCTTCCGCGATCATCAAAATGTCGCCGTGGGCACCGAAGAGGGTGCTGTTGAGTTTTTGGAAAAAGGCGATGGCTTCCAGATTTTCCTTGCCGCCGTGGACATTGGGTACCCACTCGCCGGGCTTGCGGGCGTAGTCCAGATAGAGCATGGACGCCACCGCGTCCACCCGAAGCCCGTCCAGATGGAACTGCTCGATCCAGTAGAGGGCGGAGGAGATCAGGAAGGACTGCACCTCGGGTCTGCCCACATCGAAGCAACGGGTTCCCCATTCGGTATGCTCCTGTCTGTCCCAACCCTGGTATTCGTAGAGGGGTGAGCCGTCAAACTCGTACAGACCGTGTTCGTCCTTGGGGAAATGGGCGGGAACCCAGTCCAGCAGGACACCGATGCCGTTGGAGTGGAGTTTGTTGACAAAATAGGCGAAGTCCTCCGGCGTACCGTAGCGGGAGGTGGGGGAGAAATAGCCGCAGCATTGGTAACCCCAACTGCCGTCGAAGGGGTACTCTCCGATGGGGAGCAGTTCCACATGGGTATAGCCCATCTTCTTGACATAGGGAACCAGCAAATCTGCGATCTCACGGTAGGTGAGATAGGCGTCTCCGTCTTTGTTGCATCTGCCGTCCCGGGTGCGCCAGGAGGCGAGGTGCATCTCGTAAATGTGAAGCGGTGCGCTGTAAAAGTTTGGAGAGTGGGACAGGCGGCGGCGTTTGCTCATCCATGCGCCGTCGGTCCACCGGAAGGTGTCTTTGGTATAGACCAGGGAGGCGGTCTTGCGGAGGGTCTCGTTCATGGCGGCATAGGGGTCGGCTTTGTAGTGAACGCCGTTTTTGCCGGTCACGCGGTATTTATAGGGCTTCCCTTCCAGATCGTCGGCAGGGACTTTTACCTCCCACACCCCCATATCGGTGACGCGGGTCATGGGAAGTCCCTCTCCCCAGTTTGTAAAATCCGAAACCAGTGCCACCGAGCGGGCGCCCGGTGCCCAGGTGCGGAAGACATAGCCGTCTGCCGTTCTGTGGCACCCCAGATAGTTTTGGGCGTGGAAATTGGTACCCTGATGGAACAGATAGGGAGCCAGATCGTCCGGATTTTGCGGGATGGGGTTGGTCTTTTTCTTTGCCATAGTTCCTCCAAGGCGACGAGCGGTAAAATTTCGGCGGCATCTGCGGGATCTTTTTCCCAACCCATTTTCAGGTGCATTGATGCAGATGCATCCGATCTACGTTTATTATAGCACATCCTGCGTCTGTGCGCAAGGGGTTTTTCTTTGAATTTATCAGTTTATTCCGTTTTTTTTGCCATTTTCTTGTTGCGTTTCACCGTGGATGTCAAAAAATCGACTTATTTTTTGTTTAATTTGCACAATTATACAAACCACACGTCGATCGGTGTAGAAGATGCACAAATAACGCCCCCCACATTCGTTGACTTGCACAACAAAAAAAGTGCGTCCGTCTCTTTACAGAATTTGGAATTCATGCTATAATATGAATAAGAAAAGTATACCGTGAAAGGAATGAGTCCCATGGACAGGTAGGACGGTGCAAGCAGAGTATCGACCAAAGCAGAATCGAAGCATTTGGAAGGAGGTATTATACAATGAAAAAGTTCAATTCTGTTTTAATAACAATTGCAATTTTATTGGCTCTTTGCGCGGGCGCATTGCCGGCATATGCATCGGATGTGTCCATTTCTATAACAGCAAATTCCACAGTATTGGTTGTAGGACAAGAAACATCTCTTACGGTTACCGTTTCGCCAGCCAATACATCGTATACTCTGGCAAGTAGTGATACATCAGTAGCGACTGTTGATTCGTATACCAAAACCGTATATGCTGTATCTAAAGGAACTGCCGTAATAACCGCAACCTGTACCGACAGCAATACTACTGCTTCTGTAACAATTAAGGTGCGCACCCCAACCGGAATTGTAAGTGGTGATGATTATTATATTCTTAATTGCGGCACCGGATTGCTTTTGTCGATTGATGGTTCGTCAAACACCAGCGGTGTAAATCTGAGCGGAAGATTCAGAAGTGAATCGGTATTATCGCAATGGACACCGACCAATGTACGTTCTGATGGAATGGGTTTCACTCGTCTGTACCACAAGGCAAGCACAACAGGACTGATGATGTACGCATCCGGAACTAATTTGATTCTTAGTACCGCTGTTTCGGCGCGTTCAAAATTTGTAATTCATCGGATTGAATCAGGTGTCAATCAAGGACGCTATGCAATGCGATATAATAATCAATATGTTGCTATGAATTCATCTGGCGACGTATACCTAACTTCATCATCCAGCCACAATATTTATTGGTCATTCATGGCAGTTAACAAAGGGGATGCTGATATATTCAGCTTTAACTACAATGTTGCAGCAAGTAGTGACAATGATGCTTATGTATATAATTCAACTTATAACAACAGTAGATTTTCTCATTGCTTGACAACTTGTGGTTATTATGTCAATACGCAGACAAATGCTTCAACCGCAAGTGCATATTCGCGACTCTCGATTGGTGACATATTTGTGTACAGAGGGCATGGAGGACCTGCTACTCTATCATTTCAAACTACCAATAATGCTGTAACTGGAAAACTTCTCGCACATATAAATTTGTCATCCGCCGCAGCCAGTTACCCCCAATATTATATCAGCGACTATGCAAATAACGGTCTTGCTCGGCAACGATGTGTTTTGTATTTAGGGTGTAGTACCGGAGTTGATAAAGAGCGTGCCGGTAAAACATATAACCTATTAAGTTCAACCTTTGAAAAAGGCGCGCACTTTGTTCTTGGAACTACTCAAACTACATATTGCGACGATTCTGATGCATTCTTAGAAGGGTTTCTTTTGGGATTAGCATCCGGAAACACAATCAAAGATTGTATTGAAGCCGCGCTGGATAATGCAGGCAGTCAAGTACTACGCCCTGATTTGCCCGGCGGAGTTGGTGAGTATCCAATTGTTTATGTTGGAGATACATCGCAATACTTTAATAATTAAGGAGGAAACATACAATGAAAAAAACAATTTCCATTCTATCACTATGCCTTGCCTGTCTTCTGTGCGGGGCTTGCGCTTCGCAGACCGCCGATCAGGCGAACACCACGGCAGAATTGACCATGCCGCCGCTTCCCACGGAATACACGCTTTTGGGTGCTGTCGGCGAAAACAGCTCCTCCGATATCCGTTTCAACAAATTCGTCGATAGCACTCGTTTCGGAATCGGAACGCACCATGTCCTAATAGAGGAGTCCGACGTTGCCGCAAAATCAAGATCTCCCTACGGTGACGATCGAGTGTTCGTCTACAAAACCAGTAAACGAACCTACAAAAACAATCAAAACACGGATTACGGCTCTTCTTACAGTCATTATTATATTTATGAAAGCGAAAACGGCGCGAGGGTGGAATATCTTGCCAACACCGATCTGATCGTGGGTTATCGCGATAATCATTCGGCTACGGGGACCTGTCCGGAGTTTTCCGATGACGAGATCAAGAGCATTTCGGACGCTTTCGTCCTGCAGCATATGTCAGAAGAAAATTTTGCGAAATTCACCTTTGATTCGGTCACGCGCGACGCAGTCAATCGGTACACTGTCAGCTATACGCGCTATCTTTACGGCTACCCCACCGACGAGACAATTTACATTGCCATCGAAGAGGACGGCGTGCCCGAAACTTACAGTGCGCCAAATTTGTGCAAATATGATTCGGTTTTGGTGTCCCAAGAGAATATCGAAGCCGCCCAATCGTATCTGTACGCACAAATCGAAGCCATGGAATTGGCAGATCTGCATCACTACCCCACTCGTGTAATCACCAACGCTGACGGCGAGGTCTATCTGTGGCAGATGATCGCCTACACCAACGCCGCAAATGAAACGGTTTCAACCGTTCTGTATATCAACGTCAACTGATGCGCCCCACATTCTACAGAAAGGATGTTTCCGGCACGGAATATGCCAAATTCAAGTTCATCTATCCGACCCCTAAGGAAACGGTTACGGCAGGCTCCAACAACGGGGGTACCGATGCATTCTCCGGCTGATGAATGCCTATCCGTCCTATGATATGGTATTTGTCACGGTTCAAATGTATGGCTCAGTTGCGGACGAGACCAAGTTCGATCACATTATCTATCAAGAATTCGATTCTTGGAATTCCGACCGTGATCCCTACGTTCACGTCAGACGGAAAGTGAAATACGCCGACATTGATGCAAGTAACGATCTGCAGCTTGCAAATGACCACATGGTCACATGGATTGAAGTGACCGTTCCGTATGAGCCTGAGGTAGTTGACGAATGATCGGGCGCGGCAAAAATGGACTCTCCTTCCCCCTCCCCCGTGAGAGGGGGATTTTTTGTCGGCGGGGAGATAGGCGGGCGCACACCGTGTGCGCAGGGAACGGAACAGTTTCCTCTCCCCTTCCCCCGAAAATAATCCCGCAATTGCGGTGCCGTGCATTTTTCCCATTGACAACGGAAAAGATCGGTGGTATAATATAAGGTAACCTATGCGATTTTGAAAGAAGGTAATCCTATGAGCAACGAACAATATAAAATCGAAACCATGGCTCTGCAGGCAGGGTACGAACCCGGCAACGGCGAGCCGCGGGTACTGCCCATCTGTCAGTCCACCACATTCAAATATTCCTCCTGCGAGGAACTGGGCGATCTCTTCGATCTGAAGACCTCCGGGCACTTCTACTCCCGTCTTTCCAATCCCACCGTTGCCGCGGTGGAAGACAAGATCGCCGCTATGGAGGGCGGCGTGGGCGCGCTCTGCACCTCCTCGGGACAAGCCGCCTCCTTCCTTGCCATCTTTAACATCACCTCCTGCGGACAGAACATCGTGGCGTCCTCCACCATCTACGGCGGCACCACCAATCTGCTGGCAGTCACACTGAAACGGATGGGCATCGAGGTTCGCTTCGTAACCCCCGATCTTTCCGACGAGGAAATCGAGGCGCAGATCGACGAAAACACCCGTCTGATCTTCGGCGAAACCATCGCCAATCCCGTGCTGAAGGTCTTTGACATCGAGCGCTACGCGCAGATTGCCCACCGTCACAGCATTCCGCTGGTGGTGGACAACACCTTTGCCACCCCCGTTCTCTGCCGTCCCTTTGCGTTCGGCGCGGACATCGTCATCCACTCCACCACCAAGTACATGGACGGCCACGCCACCGTCATCGGCGGCGTTGTGGTGGACAGCGGTAAGTTTGACTGGGCGGCATCCGGCAAATTCCCGGAACTGACGACTCCCGACGACAGCTACCACGGCGTGGTCTACACCGAATCCTTCGGAAGTGCCGCTTACATCACCAAGGCGCGGGTGCAACTGATGCGCGATCTGGGTATGGTGCCCCAGGCGATGACCACTTTCCTGCTGAATATGGGATTGGAAACCCTTCCCCTCCGCATCGCCCGCCACAGCGAGAACGCGCTGGCGGTTGCCAAGTGGCTGGAGGCTGATCCCCGCATTGCATGGGTAAACTATCCCGGGCTGGAGTCCTCCCCCGACCGAAAACTGGCGAAGAAGTATCTGCCCAACGGTTGCTCCGGCGTGATCTCCTTCGGCGTAAAAGGCGGACGTGACGCCGCCGCCGCCTTCATGGGACGGCTGAAGCTGGCGAAGCTGGTGATCCACGTTGCCGACGCCCGCACCAGCATTCTCCATCCCGCTTCCACCACCCACCGTCAGCTCACCGATGAACAGCTTCGGGATGCCGGCGTGTCCCCCGACCTTTGCCGCCTGTCCGTGGGCATCGAGAACGTGGAAGACATCATCCAAGACATCGACCAAGCGCTGTAAGGGGGACGCATTTGGGGTGCTACCCCGGAGCCGGGCGTAGCCCTGTTGCTCCCCAACAAGAACCTTTTTGTAAAAAGGTTCTTGGAACTCCAAAAACTGTATGAAAGCCCGGCAAATACTTGCCGTACCGACACAAATTGCCGCTTTGCGCTCTGCGCTCCCCTTCCCTGCGGCGATCCTACCCACGACTGAGGGTGGCTTTGCCATCCTCCACCAAACTCACGGAGGTGCAGGCACCAATTCCCGGGTTCCTGCGTAATTTCCCATGCCTATTAAAATTCCCAACGATCTGCCCGCTACGCAGACCTTACTGAGCGAAAATATTTTTGCCATTACCGAGACTCGCGCCATCACTCAGGACATTCGTCCCCTAAAGATTTTGGTGCTGAATCTGATGCCCACCAAAATTACCACCGAGACCCAGCTGGCGCGGCTTTTGGGCAACTCCCCCCTGCAGGTGGAGCTGGAGTTTCTGCACACCAAGACACACCAGTCGCGGCACACCCCAGCCGATCATCTGATCGCCTTCTACAAGTGCTTCGACGACATTTGCGAGAACACCTACGACGGCATGGTGATCACAGGCGCGCCTGTGGAGCAGATGCCCTTCGAAGAGGTGGAGTATTGGGAGGAGCTTTGCCGCATCATGGAGTGGAGCAAGACCCACGTCACCAGCGTCTTCCACATTTGTTGGGGCGCACAGGCGGGGCTTTACTATCACTACGGCATCAACAAGGTGGATCTGCCCGAGAAGCTGTTCGGCGTTTTCCCCCATGTTGTGGAGCGGAAATCATCCATTCTGATGCGGGGATTCGACGACGTATTTATGGTTCCCCACAGCCGCCACACCACCATCCGTCGCAGTGACGTGGAGGCGCGCCCTGAACTGAAGATTCTGGCATCCTCGCCCGAGGCGGGGGTATACGCCATCGCCACCAATCTGGGGCGGCAGATCTTCATCACCGGTCACTCGGAGTACGATGCCGACACGCTGGCAAAGGAGTATTGGCGGGACAAAAACGCGGGGCTCTCCATCGCGCCGCCCAAGAATTACTACCCGAAGGATGACGACACCCTCCCTCCGCAGGTTTCTTGGCGATCCCACGCCAACCTCCTCTACTCCAACTGGCTGAACTATTTCGTCTATCAAACTACCCCCTACGATCTGAAAGAAATTAAGTGAATGGATCGCGGCTTGGGCACCCTCAAAACAACACAAGGTCGGCAAATTTTTGCCGACCCTTTTGTTATAGTTCTTGGAGGTTTGGAACCTTCTTTCAAGAAGGTTCCGAGAAAAAACCAGGGCGGCAAGGATTTGCCGCCCTGTTGTTATAGATTTTAGAGTTCCAAAACAATCCCTCTTACTCGCCGGTGATACCGGAACGCTCAATACCTTGGATCAGGTAACGCTGGCAGAACAGGTAGATCACGATCAGCGGAGCGATGATCAGCAGACCGCAGGTATTGCGGATCGCTGCAGCGAACATATTGCCGCCCGAATAGGTGGTGTCCAGCGTTCTGGGGATCGAAATGATCTTAGACAACAGAAGAGAGTTTCTTCCGGTGAAGAACAGTCCCGTGTAGAAGGTGTCGGTCCACTGCCAAGAGAAGGCAAACAGGAAGACGGTGATCATCATAGGCACAGACAGAGGCAGAATGATCTGCACGAAGGTACGGAAGGTGCCGGAACCGTCGATGTACGCCGATTCCTCCAGAGAGTCGGGCACGCCGCGGAAGAACTGTCTCATCATGTAGATGTACAGACCGTTCTTGAAGGCAAGACCCGTCAGCGAGAGGATCGCCATAGGCCAATAGGTGTTGGTCAGGTCAATCGTACCGATCCCGAGCAGCTCCAAAATGCCGAAGATATCAAAATACTTGAACTTCATGAACATGGAGAGCTGCAGGGTCTGGTGAGGCACGATCATGGTGAACAGCATCAGCGCAAACATGATGTTGTGACCGCGGAACTTGTACTTACCGAAGCCGTAACCAATGATACAGCAGATAAATGTCTGGATCAGACCGCAGAGCAGAGACAGCACCGTGGTGTTGAACAGCGCTTCGAAGTATTTGTTCTCGATGATGATCTGTTTGTAGGTGTTCAGCGTAGGATTCTTGGGGATCAGCTTGACCGTGGAGTCAACGAAGTCCAGAGGATCCATGAAACTGGATGCGATCTTGGAAATGAAGGGGAACAGGATGACGTAGGATACGCCCAGCAGCAGGACCAGTCTGAACAGTTTGAAGACTACGGTACCCAAGAAACGCAGGGACAGATACTTCAGTTTGAAGCGGGTCCACGCGGAAGTCCGATCAAACTCTACGCGAATCTTATTCTTCGTTTCCTTTTTGATTTTTACATTTTCTGTAGCATTCATCTTTTTCCCTCCTTAATCACGTCTCTGGTAGAAGATGTACGCCGACAGGAATGCCGATACGAGACCTACGACCGCTATAACGATAATGAAGTATACCCATGCCATTGCCGAGCTGACCGTCTTCGATCCCTCGTTGTAGGTCGTTTGGATAAAGCTCATGACCGAGTTGGTTGTACCCGTGAACGAGTCGATGACCGTATAGACCGTGTTGACCAGAATCATGGGAGAAATCATGGGGAAGGTGATCTTCCAGAAGGTTTCCCAAGTGGTGGCACCGTCGATGGAACAAGCTTCGTAAATGTGGGGGGAGATAGACTGCAGACCTGCAAGGAAGATCAGCATCTGTACGCCCGAACGGTTGATGATGTTGTACACGTCGTTAACCAGATTGGTTACGGTGCTTACCAGACCGGTACCGACTTTCATGGTCTCAAACAAGGCTGAGACCTCCATCGCCGATATGATCTGCGTACTGTTCGATTCGACCTGCGAACCCGACATATCTTCGTTGTTTTCCATGTTCTGCTGCAGGATGTTGGCAGCGTCGATTTCTGCCATCAGACCGGTGGACAGAATAACCGGCACGAAGAAGATCGCACGGAAGGCTGCACGGCCGATCATCTTCTGGTTCAGCATAACTGCCATGAACAGCGAGAAGATGACGATGGCGGGGATATCAATGAAGAGCTGCGCCAGACCGTCCATCAGCGTGGTGTAGAACTCCGAGCCATCCAGAAGTGCTTCCTGGTAGTTTGCCAGACCGACGAATTCCAGTTTGAAACCGCCGCCACGCACGGGAATCATCTCATTGAAACTGAGTTTGACGGAATCAAAGATGATGGGCAGATAGATCAGCACCAGACCGATGACGAAGGGGAGAATGAAGAACCAGCCTGCGCGCGCCTTCTTCTTGTCCAGCGAGACGATCTTGCGCTTCTTCCGGGGAGCCGCGGGGCTGCCCTGCATCAGGGCAGCCTGCGCGTTCGCCGCAGGAACGGCGGTGGCTACGGGTGCAGGCGCCGCCTTATTCTGTTTTGGGGTAGATTTCTTTTCTTTACTCATTTGAATCTCTCCCTTCTATCAGTTCTGCGATGCAACTGCGATCTTTACGAAGGACAGCGCACCAACGGTGTATTCCTGACCGTTTACGGTAACGGTCACGTCAAAGTTGTTGTAGTTGAGGATAAATCCTACGGAATCACCGTATACCTCGTACACGATGGTGTGATCGTCGATCACGGTATCAAAGCCGGAAACGTACTTGCCCTCGTTAGCCGCCTTGAACTCGGCGTCGAAGGTGTAGAGGTCAAAGCCGGTGATGCCATCCAGATTGACGGAACCGTCGTCCTTCAGATACTGATGTCCTTCGGGAACGGTGATCAGACCGCCGGTGGCAGCCTGCTTGATGGCGGTGATCAGCGCCGCGTTGTACGCCTTGGTGTAAGCCGCAGCCGCTTCCTTGTCTGCCTCGTCCTTCAGTGCCTTTTCCGCATCGCTCAGCACACGGTCACCGTCGATGAACTCGTGAGAGGTGATGGTGACATTCTGAACGTCCTTCAGTGCTTCGTTGACGGTCTGATAGATGGCGCGGACGTCGTCCAGCCAGATCTGGAAGTTCACCGAGTAGTAGTCGGACAGCTGATAGGATTCCTTCAGTTCGTTGGTATTCTGATAGGACAGGATGAAGTAAGGAGAAGCACCGTTTTCGATGATCTTGAGGATCTCGTATGCGGTATCGCCTTCCATATTGGTGGGAGAACCTGCGTACTGAACGTAGCCGTGGAGTACCATGCCCATGAAGGGGATCGCCTGGCTTGCCCGCAGGTAACGGGAGCCGTCCAGAGGCATATTCAGAATGTGAGAAACGTAACCCAGAGTATAAGCGTTGCCGCCGTCTACCATGATGTTACCGAACTCAGCCTGCAGTTTCTTCAGTGCTTCGACGGTGAACTCCTTGTCGTCTTCGCGGTTGTACGGATCGTCCTGATCGAAGTCGGAGTTCAGGTCGGTGCCCAGAGTGGATGCCGAAATGCCGCTGACCTTCAGATTCTGATCCTTGAACTCGTCGATGAAGCCGTCTACGATCTCATCATAAGCCCAAGGAGAGATTGCCACGGAGTGGATTCTCTGGAAGGACTGATAGGTGGCATCGTATTCACGCTTGGAGGTGTAACGGTCGTCGATGGTACGAATGGTCTGCTTGGAGTAGTCGAAACCGTCGAACCACTTGTCGTTCTCTACGTTTGCAAAGTCAAATTCGGGATAGACGTAGTAGCCCTTGGCAGCCGCGTCTTCCACCAGCTTGTTGTAGCCGGAGTTGCCGCCCAGCACCTTTTCGAAATCGACCAAGGTGGGAGCGTAGGAGGTATCCATACCGCCTTCGTTGAAGCCCTTCAGACGGAAGTGGAGATTGGTGATGGCGTATTCACCGCCTGCCAGTTCATCACGCATGGACTGAATGTCTTCCATGGTGGTCAGGGGGGTATCTACCCACACGGGGAAGGTCAGGAAGGTGTCCTGCGTTTCCATCATACCGAATGCTTCGATATACAGAGGAATGTCTGCCGCGGTGGTGGACAGCTTGGTCAGGTCTTGGGTGGCGATCAGGTAATCCTGATATGCCTTTGCCATACCGGTGTAACTACCTTCGTACTGGTAATCCTCGTGATCGTACAGCATGATGTAGGTAATCTGAAGAGATCCGGTGTACTTTCTTTCGGAGGTTACGGTCCAGGTTGCGTCGTTACCTACCGAGATGGCGTCTGCCAGGTTGTAGGTATCAGAGGACAGAGGAGAGAAGGATGCGAATACCGCATTGTACTTGTGGGTCTGACCGCCGCCGTGAGAGGAGGTGATGGTCGCCAGAGATTCGCCGGATTCAATGATACCGACGACGCCCTGAGAAATGGTGTAGGAGGCGTAAACGTCCTTGAACAGTCTGATGCGGTTGCCGTTTTCGTCCACCTCGTACAGAACGGTCTCGCCGGTGGTGGCGTTGGCGATGCCCACAACGGGAGCTTCTTCGCTGTCTTCCTTCCACACGTAGGTGAACTTCTCGGTGGGCTCGGTCTCGGTCTCGCCCTCTTCAGCCGCGGTAGCGGTAGCGTCTTCGGCGTCCTCGGAACCTTCGGCATCTTCAGGATCTGCCGGCTCTTCGACCACCGGTACCTTATCCAGCGTGTCTTCATACGCGTAGACCAGTTTACCATCGGGGTTCTTGACCTGCACCACGGGACGGGCTTCGTTGTCGTACTTGACGTACTCGGGGATCTTGTTACCTGCCTGGTCGGTCACGATGTTGCCGTTCGCATCCAGCTGGTAAACGACCTCTTTGCCGATGACCTCATCGGTATAGAATGCGGTGTCCTCCACGGTGCCGAATACGGGCAGACGGAAGATCTCGCTCTTACCGTTGTAGGTCAGTGTATGGTAAGCATAGTCGGGGCCGTATACTTCGCCCGTCAGATTGTAGGTCTGACCGTAAGCCACCATATCCTCGTTGCGGATAATGGTACCCGAACCGTCGGGAAGGAAGGTGTAACCCGTGTAATCATTGGAGGTACAACCCATGTACTTCAGCACGGATACGGAATTGAGCTGGTAAGCATCTTCGTTGAAGCTGATACCGTTGGCGGGCAGACGAACAGTCAGACCCTTTTCGCTCAGGGAGTATTCCAGCGCCAAAGTGAAGGTAGCTGCCGCGGATTCGTTGCCAACGTAACCGGTCAGCTGTACGTCAAATTCCTGTTCCTCGTAGTTGTACTCGGGAGCGTAGGTCTTGGTGTAGCCTTCCAGCAGGTTGGTTACGCGCTCGGACTCCAGCTGTGCGGAGTCGATGGCGTAGATGTTCATGTAGCTCCAGCCGCTGACGTCGCTGTAATCGTGGGTGGTCTCCTGACCGATGGCGTCCAAAAAGTGGGTTTCGGTCACCACGGGGGTGTAGCCGTTGGTCTTATAGGACTTACCGGTACAGGGGTACTTTTTGATGTTGTCCTCGCGGATGGAATCAATTTCCTGTTCGTTGTTGTTGATGTAGTTGTAGTAGGTCACGAACTTGGTCTGTTCGTAATCGTCCTCGATCTTTTCCAGGATCATGGACTCGAAACGGGACGCTTCGATCCAGTAGGGGAGCAGCTTCTTGGAAGACAGCTTACCCAGCGTATACTCAACGCGCAAACCGTTCTTGATGTTCTTGACCTTGATCTGACCGTACTGCGCGCAATCGGCAAACGAGTTCATATCACGCTTCATATTGCCGTTGGCAATATCGGTGAAGGAAATGAACACCTGAGACAGAAGTTCGTTCTTGATGGTGGAGTACTTGATCTCGGTCTCGCCGTTGGCACCTGCAACGTCGTAAGGATTGGAGGTGATGATCTGACCGGTCTTGGCATTGCGGACAGCCACTTCGCCGGTACGAACGTCTACATACATTTGCAGATCGCCGTAGGTGAGCTTGGGAGTCATGGTTGCCAGCTTATCTTCTTTGCTCTCGTATTCGTGAGACAGATAAGTCAGGATCGCGTCTTCCACGGTCATGTAGACGGGAGCCTCTTCCTCCTCACCGGTGGCGGGTTCGTCACCGGTGGTGGGAGTCTCTGCGTCCTCGGAGGTAGCAGGCTCGTCGGTCACTACCTCTTCCAATTCGCCGTCAGCATCGGTTTTATCCTCTGCTGCAAATACAGGAAGAATTGTGAAGGAGGACAGAGCACCAAGGATCATCAGAAGGCTGAGAAACATACTCAGAATTCTGACGTTATTTGTAATTCTCATATTCAACTTACAACTCTCCTTTCTATGACAATCGGTATTCCAGTTCTGTGACGATGTTGGATACGAAGGATACCATCTTCACCAGCAGGCTGGAGAAGAGGATCGCGACGAACATGATGACCATCATACAGACAACCGTCAGAATCGTCATCAGCAGGTTCTTGCCGAGGGTAAAGTCGTGGGTAGTCATGGTGCCGAAGAACAGCAAGAGGAACAGCCAGACATAGCAGATACCGTTGATCAGCGAGATAAAGCCTGCTTCGGAATTCGTCAGAACGTGGGTGAGAAGGGTGGACAGGGGCAGCAGCAGGATAATGGGAGTCAAGCTGTAACAGGAGGCGATGAAGATGTCCTTGAAGGAACCTTCGCCATCGAACAGGGTGGTCAGACACCAGTTACCTGCACAGTAGAGGAGCAGGGGGACCAGAAGTCCTGCCAGCTGCATGAATACGGAGGAATAGCCTCCGTTGGGGTTGAACAGATACGCCTGACCGACTGCCTGGTATGCGAATACCGCAACCGTTGCCGCCAGAATGGTCAGCGCGCCGCGCAGGGAGCCGCGCTTTTCATGTTTCAGATCCCAGTAGCCGTCAAAGGGATGGAAGATGGTGTGGAAGGCATACAAGATCTCTTCCTTATATGTCTTCTTCTTGCCGGATACGGCTGCTTTGACGTTGACCTTGTGGGCATACTTGAAGATCAGCATATACAGCAGGCAGACCGCAATGGCTACAATGGGGATCACGACGAAGTAATCGTCAACCCATTCCTTACGAACCTTCTGGAATGCATCTGAATAGCCGTCCAGATCGTAAGCCGCTTTGTACATCTCCATGGCTGCGTCCCACTCACCGCGACGGTAGTAGGCGTCACCCAAACCGATGTATGCAGCGTCGAAGTTGTTATTACGCTGAAGAATATCTCTCCAGTCGCTTTCCGCCAAGTCGTAGTTACGCTCGTTGTTGTGGCGGAGTGCCGTGATCAGCAGATCGCCGTACTCGGTGCGCTTGTACACGGTGAAGGACGAGGTTTCTGCGTCCAGCACCAGCAGTTTGCCTTCTGCATCGTAGGTCAGACCAACGACGCGGCGGAGGTTACCCAGCTGAGAACCCTGGTCACCGAAGGCGAACAGCAGCTCGCCGTTGCTGTCGTAGGTGAAGACCTTGGAACGCTTCTGGTCGATGATGGACCAAGTTCCCTCGTCACCCAGTGCCACGTCCACGATAGAGGAAGGACCGGTGACTGCATTATCAGTGGAAAGTGCGGTGGAACGGAAGTTGACTTCACCTGCGGGGATGAAGAAGCCGTTTCGACGCATGACGTCGTTACCTGCGGTATTCAGCTTCTTGACGGGAGCGTAGTTGGAGTCGCCGTTCCGAATGGCGCTTGCAAACTCGTCTTCCAAATCTGCCGCGTTACAGGTGATGTAGATGAAGCCGCTGTCATCAATACAGATGTTGTTGTACTCGTGAGACAGGATCAGAGGCTGATCTTTCAGCTGTTCTGCGGTCATAAACTTACGCCACAACAGCTGGAGAGCAGAGTAGCTTGCCTTCATTGCGCCGATATAACCGGAGAATTCGCCGTCGGGAGTCAGTGCCAGAATACCCTGGTAGGTGGTGCTGGAGACTACGTACAGACGGCCTGCCGCATCGGCTGCCATGGCTACAGGCTTGTAAATCTCGTTCTCCTCGAATACTTCGGATTCGGGTTCTTCAACGTGGCTGTAATAGTTCAGATCGCTGTCGAAAATAACGATTCGCGCATTTTCGGTATCTGCAACGTACAGGCGGCGGGTCATTTCTGCCTCGCCCTTTTCGTTGATGACGGTGTTTTCCCAGATGAACACGCCCTGCGCACCCTTCAGGGAGTCGTCGACGCCCTGATCGTTCACGAAGGTAGTGATCTCCGTCTTGTACTGGTAGTACTTGTTCAGCACTACGATACGGTTGTTGTTGGGATCCGCGATATACACGTTGCCGTCGCTGTCGGTCTCGATGCTGGTAGGTGTATTCAGCGGAGTGTCCATTTTCAGAAACTGATTGTCTACCACTCGCTCAGGCGTGTAGGCGTCGGGAGAAGCCTGGGATTCACCGTCGATGGAGTAGGTATAAGTATTGTACGCCGCGGCGCTGGCGGGAATACAGCCGATTACCGTTGCCAGTACGCAAAGGAGCACGACGATTCGGATCATATTCTTTTTCATCGTTTACCTCCTTAGTCTTTCATACCGGACGATGCCATCGTCTCGATGATCTGGCTCTGAGAAACCACGAAGACGACGATGGGCACGATCATCATGACCACGGTGGAAGCCGCTGCCGCACCGGAACGGACGACACCGCCGGCAATGATCTGACCGATCGCATAGTTGAAGGTCTTCAGTTCCTCACTGTAAATGTAAATGGTAGAACCGTAGTTCCACAGGTTCTTGAAGGACTCTACGATCAGAGTCAGACAAGCGGGTTTGACCATAGGCAGGGCGATGGACCAGAAGATCCGAAGTTCTTTGGCACCGTCCAGTCGGGCAGACTCCAGAACCGCGTCCGATACGGACGAGTCCATGTACTGCTTCATCAGGTACAGACCCAGAGTGGAACCCCACGCGGGGATGATGATGGCAAGGTAGGTATCCACCCAACCCAGCGCGGACATGATGATGAAGTTTGCAATACCTGCAACGACTGCGTTGAACATCAGGGACAGGACGATCAGCTTGAACATCCACTTCTTTCCGGGGAAGTGCAGTTTCGCCAGAACGTATGCCGCCAGTGCGGAGAGTGCCAGGTTACCGAAGGTACCGGTGACCGAAATCAGCACGGTATTGAAGATGTAACGGGAGAAAGGCACCCAAGAGGTGTTCATCAGTCGGAACAGATCCTTGAAGTTCTTCAGCGTAGGAGAAACCACGTAGAACTTGGGGGGGTAAGCCCACAGCTCGTCAAGAGGCTTCAGAGACTGAAGAATGGTGTACAGCATGGGCAGGAACATGAATATGCCCATGATGATCAGGAAAAATGCAATTCCTGCGTCGCCGCCCTTCGAACGGTTGAGGACGACGGTATGTTTTCTTGTTCTCAGTTTTCCGATTCTTGCCATATCACTGCCCCAACTTCGAAAGTAGTTTGTTGACCAGACCGTTCGCGCCGACCATGATGATAAACAGCACGGTCGCTATAGCAGATGCGTAACCGATTTCAAATCGCGCTCCGCCGTAGTCGTCCAGGTGGTGGGTGATCGTATGTGCGGCGTAATCCACAGACGGGAAGCCCGCCAGTGCGGTTACGATACCGCCGAAGCCGAAGGAGCCGGTGATTGCCTGAATGGCACCGAACAGCAGCATAGGCTTCATGGAAGGCAGGGTGATGTACCACAACTCCTGCCATCTGTTTTTCACGCCGTCTACGGCGCCCGCCTCGAAGAGCGAGCGATCCAGACCTTGCAGACCTGCGATGAACGCAAGGAAGGAAGTACCCAGCGACGTCCACAATGCCACGACAATACACAGGGGCATGACGTAATCGGCATTATGGAACCAGTCCACGGGTTTGTCAATCATATCCAGATAGAGCAGCATACCGTTGACATAACCGTAAGAGTCTGCCGAGAATGCTACCTGCCAGATCAGATAAACGGAACCTGCCAGATTGGGGGCGTAGAAGACCAGAGTAACCAATGCTCTGATCTTGGGGGAAAGCTCGTTGATGAACCATGCCACCAGAAAGGACATGATATAGGATACGGGACCCGTGATCGCTGCGAAGATCAGCGTGTTCTGTACAGCGATGATGAAGATATCGTCGTCTACGAACAGTCTCGTATAGTTCTCGAACCACAAGAAGTTGGGCGTTTCCAACATATTGAAGTCCGTAAAGCTCATGAACAGAGAAACGAAGACCGGGATGATGGTGAAGGTCAGGAAGATCAGGTAGTAGGGAGCCAGCATGAGGTAGGCGACCCAATTGCGCTTCATCTCATGGAGGGTCCACTGGAACTTGTTCATGTCCCGACGGTTAACCGGCCGTTTGACAACCTGTTCGGCGGCAGTTGCTTTTGCTGACACCTGCAATCCACTCCTTTTTCATTCTAATAATGATGTTTTTCATCTGATGTGCTTAGTCGTACGCATTTTCTGCGACCTTCATGTTGAATTCCTTACGCTTACGCGTCAGCTCCTTGTTGATCTCCACGGTGTAGGACTGGAGAGAGTCAACGGGGTCTGCGTTGCTGTTGTAAACGGCAAGGAATGCGAAGGATACGTAACGGCTGATGATGTAACCGCCGGGGTACTCACGAACTGCCGCCAGATTTCTGAACTGGCTCATCAGGTTCTTGTACTCGTTGGTGGTCCAGGACAGCGACTCCAGTGCGCGTACATTTGCGGTGGAGTGTTTGGACATGGTGCCCAGCAGAGTCGTCAATTCGTTTGCATAGGCAGACTGGTTATTTTCGGAGACGAACCAGGTCATAAAGGTCCAAGCGTTCTCTTCCTGCTCCTTGGTACGGGTCTCGTCCTTGATCATGATCATAGCGGAGACGCCTGCCATCGCAGTGTTGTTGACGGTAGTGGTGCCATCCTCGTTCTGGGTCATCCAGCCGGGCAGCGGAACGAATTCCCACAGACCCTTGATCTCGGTTGCGTAGATGGTCAGCTGAGTGTAAGTGGTGTAGTCCATGATACCCAGCGGAATCTCACCGGTACGGAAACGGTTGGAGAAATCGTATTGGTAGGGGCATCTGTACTGGGAGAAGAACTCGCACATATACTCGAATGCCGTCAGAGTGGTGTTGTCCTCGAAGCTGATCTTCTGACCGTTGTCGGCGTAAAGGTCGCCGCCCATCTGGTACAGGAACAGGTTCAGACCGCCAAGCTGGCTGGGCAGTGCCACCTGCATATTGTTGGTCTGCAGAACGGGCAGGATAGCGATCAGGTCGTCCCAGGTCTTGGGAACCTCAAGGCCCAGTTCCTTGAAGACGTCCGCACGGTAGAACATCATGGAGAAGGACTGGGTCTCCGGCAGACCGTACAGGATGGCTTCGGATTCCTTGCTTTCATCCTCGTATTCTGCGAACAGCGTCAGAGGCTGAAGGGCAGCGTAGGTGAACCATGCGCCTTCCCATTCACCGGTGGTCTCATTCATGTGACCGCCCGAGAAGCCCAGATAGGGATCGTAAGTGCCGACGATCTCTTCGATGTTGGGCATGTCGTTCAGTTCCTGAATAGCCGAACGGATCGCCCAGTTGATGACGTCACCGGTACTGTGTCCCATGGAGACGTCAGGACCGACGCCTGCCAGAATGGAGGGGAGGAGCGAGCCGCCCGCAACCAGTTTCAGTTCTACGGAAATACCGGGATTGTTCTTGTTAAAGTCGGAGTTGATCAGGTTACGGATGATCTGTGCCTGGTCACGCGCTAAGGTAGTCCATACCTGAATCACGTTGTCCTCGTCAACTACCTCGGTAGAGCCCAGCGAGTTGTAGTCGGCGGTGAAGGAACGGATGAACTGGGAAACCTCAAACTTGATGGTCTGCCAGAAGGTATCGGTTGCTCTGGGAAGTTCGGAGCCAACCGCATTGACCAGAATGTAATCCACTTCCAGAGGCTGGTTCTTGGAGTTCTGGAGCCATGTACCCAAGGTACCCAGATTTTCCTTCAAGTTGTCCAGATTGGATGCGATCTTATCTTCTTTCTTCATTCGCTGCAGCAGGTTGGCAACTGTTTCCAGCGTCTTGGCATGGGAACCGGTGGTGCCTGTCTGCTTCTGGAAGTCTTCTGCAACCTGCAGGAGAACCTCTCTCTGATTCTGCAGTTCGTCGATATCATCGGGCATGATCCGATAGAAACCGTAGTCCACGTTGGAGTCGGGGTCGGTACCGGTGATCATTCGGATCTTGATATAGACGCTGTTGATGGTGTCCATTGCAGATTCCACACGACGGAGGATGTCTGCCATGTTACCCAGAGACGCTTCGAACTCCAGATAGTTCTCGCCCTCTTCCAGATAGAGCATATAAGTCTCTTTGCCGCCGCTGTTCAGCGCTTTGATCTGCCAGTCGTCACCGTAGTTGAACTGCAGGAACTGTGCTTCGTAGAAAGGAACCGTCGCAGGCTGTCCTGCCGCGATCTGGCTGGCGGTTGCCACCCGCAGGGTACGGGAGGAGAAGGTGCCTTCCAGAACGCCCTGACGGAAACGGAGCGAAACCTGATAGAAACCGGACTTGGGAACGGTTACGGAGTAACGCGCCCACTGTCCTACGTTCTGCCACTTTTCGCCGCCCTCACCGCCGATGGAGTTCAGCAACAGAGAGGATGCGTCCTGGGGTTCGTTCTTATAAGAAGTACGGTCACTGTAAGGAGCCAGCGTGTTCTCGGAAGTTGCGGCGGTGTATTCAGCCTGCACCTTCACGGTCGTGCTGTCCTTGATCTCGGTTGCGCCGTAGGTTGTCTTGCAGTATTCTACGTATTCCGCATAGGACATATACGATTCAACGGGACAAAGCTCGATGGAGTACAGAACCATATCCTCACGCTGGGATTCCAGCTGGATGGTGTTGGTTCCTACATTAAATACAAACTGCAGAGGATCAACGTAGTAGCCGGTGGAGTCGGTGGCGATGTACTCGCGGGTCTCACCGATGCCCATCTTCTGGGTGGTATCCATGGGGTAGTCTACCTCACCCACGACGATCAGGGTCTTGTCGGACTTGATCTCGTTGCCGTTGATATCGGTGCTGAAAACGGGATAGCGCTCTGCGCCCTTGATCTTCTCGGGATCAACGGTGCCGACCTTCTTGAAGATCATCTTATTCTTATACTCGCCGTCTTTTCCGATGTCCAGGTCGTATACGTTGCCGTCTTCATCCGTGAAGCGGTAGACGATCTGACCGTTCATGGTGTAACGGTACAGAGTCTTGCCATCCCACTGCTGGAATGATTCTTCCTCATCCGCCCAAGACTTGGACAGAGTCAGGAATCGTGCTTCGTAGAAGGGGATTTCACCGTTAATGTAGAGCGAACGCTCGATGGAAGTAGTCTTGGAATCCTCGTTGTCCACCGCCGCGTAAGTCAATTTGATGGTGTACTTGCCTGCGGTTTTGATTTCGACGTCCCAGCCGACTGCGCCCTCTGACGGCAGATAAACGCCTTCCATGCCGTTTACATTCACGGCAGCGACGTTTTTGGCGTTGGTCAGAGACGCATTGAATTGAGCGAGGTCTGCACCGCTGAGGACGACTGTGTCCGTCGCGGTAGCTGTGTGCTGAGTCTTGGACAGATATTCTTCATATGAGACCGTGTTCAGCAGTTCAGCCAGAGAGGGGGTCTCCCAGGCACCGGTAGAGCCCGATTCGGACTCATTAGAGCCGGCAGATACGGATAGTCCGCCGGGGACGACCAGCATCAGCGCAGCCAGCGAGCCGGCGATCAATCTGGTCATTTTGGTTTGGATCATTTTGCCTTTTCCTCCTGTAAAAATGATACTTGGTGTGCCGCATTGCCTATTGGCAGCAGCGAGCCTTTGCCGCAGTGAGACTGCAGCAGAAAACGCGGGGAGCCCTGATCCGCCGCATATTCCCGCCAACGGGATGGTTCTGCGCAGTTGCAATCCACTGCAATGCAGCTTCTCACCGAGAAGGCGACAAAACAGCCCGGTATGGCTCTGGATTTTCCCCGGTGCTGTTTTACTGCACTTATCTTACCACAAGTCCAAAAACTTGTCAATAGATATATAATAGGAAAAAAATCACCGCATTTCTGATTTTGGGGGGCAAAAATTGCAATTCGGAGCAAATTCATTCACACGGCGCGGAGCGTTTCTTGCTTTGGGTTCGAAAATGTGAACAAGCGGGTAATTCTGATTTACCTTCAAGTCTCGTCTTTCGGATTGAAATCGCTTATTTTGAGTAAGAAATCGCCGCACTTTCCGCTTGTTGGCGGGATATCGGACGATGAAAAGCTCTCAATTCGGATATGGTAAATTTCATTAACTTTTTTCCGCAAGTTGGCACACAGGAAGAAGAACGATATTTCGTTGTGCAAACTGCACAATTTCGAGCGCTGATTTTCTACATCCTCGCAGATTGCACAAAAGTTGCACAATCTGCGGATTTTTCCCCTTTTCCGCGCCTTTCGATGCTTTTCAGGCAAAAAATCCGTCACCACAATTTTCCTCTGCACCCTTGACAAGCCCCTTCTTCTGTGCTATAATAGGAGCGAAAGAACATTTGTTCGTAATTTCTCCGTTTAGATAGACCGAACCTTCGTTGAAAGCAGAAAGGAAGTATTTGCCTATGATCACATGGCTCAATTTGTTTGAAAAATACCGCGTGGATCGCCGCGTACTGGATTTATATCGGGATGAGCTGGCGTCGCTTGACCCCGCTTCCCGCCGTCGGACGTCTCTGGAGGAAGCGATCCGCATTGCCGAGCGAAACGTACACGCTGCCGAGCGTCTCCTTGCCCACTACGGAGACGGAGTGCTGTCCCCCAGAGAAGCACTCCGCTATGCCGACGAGCGGCTGTTTCTCGCCTACCGCTATTTATACGGGCTGACCATGGAGGCCACCGCCATCGAGATGAATATCAGCCGCGACACCGTCTACCGCATCCGCCGTCGGATCGTGGAGCGCGGCACCGTCCCCACGGAGGTGCTTCGCCGCTTCGGAATTGCAGACCTATCCATGACTGAAGGCTGTGCGGTCGCTCCCGCAGTAGTGGTTACCAAGGCAGGTGCAGAGGCGGATGCCGAAGGGAGTGTCAATGGGGTTACCTCAAATGTTGCCGAGGTGGACGCTGAGGATGGCGTCAAAGCGATCGCTGAGGCGGAACGCGCTTCCCTGCCCCGCGATGCGACGAGCGAGTGTACTGCGGGCGGTTTCTCGTCCCCCAATGAGGCGAGTGAGGGTACGGCGGGCGGTTTCTCGTCCTGTGCAGACACGCCGTCGGAGTCGGCGGATGATGTGGTGGATGTCCTCGCCGCATGCTTTGCAGGTGCGCCGGGTGGAATCCCGGGCGGTCTGCTTGCCCGTCTGCCGGGCGGAGTTCCCGACAGCACGGCGGGCGGCTCCGTCGGTGGCTTGCCGAAGCATTCGGCGGGCGGCACAATCGGTTTTGCCAAACATCGGCGCGGATAAACAGTTGCAAAATGGATTGTCAAGCGGTGCAATGCCGCGCAAGATGGTGCAAGTCTGTACAGATCGCTTCCCTCTGCCATAGGTTGAACCGATGCAGCACATAGCAGCACAAGTCGGTGCAAAATCGCATCCCTTCTGCCACGGGATGGCGCGTTGCGGTTCGATTCTTCCGCAAATTCGGAAAATGGGGGTTTACAACCCCTTTTTTCTGTGCTATAATAGATTAGGAAGAAAACCGCCGCAACCCGCGGCGCAACAGGAGTGTTTTATGGAGATCCGAGAGAAACTGATCGAACACCGTCAGGATAAACTTCTGCGGCATTACGACTCCCTCCAAGGGGACGCCAAGGCGCGTCTGGCGGCACAGCTGGACCGGGTGGACTGGAGTCTGCTTTCGCTGATCGGCGGTGAAAATCGCACCAATCTGCGGGGCGAGCTGGCTCCGCTGGGTGCCACCGAGCTTGCCGAGATCGAATCGCACCGCGCGCGTTACACTGAAGCAGGGCTTGCCGCCATCCGCGAGGGAAAGGTCGCCGCCGTCCTGCTGGCAGGCGGTCAGGGCACGCGGCTAGGCTGGGATAAACCCAAGGGAACTTACAACATCGGACTCACCCATCCGCTGTACATTTTTGAGTGTCTGATCCGCAATCTGCAGGAGGTCACTGCGGTAGCGGGTTGTCCCATTTCCCTTTATATCATGACCAGCGACAAAAACAACGCCGACACAGTGGCGTTTTTCGAGGAGCATGACTATTTCGGCTACGGCGGGGAGAACGTCCGCTTCTTCGTGCAGGAAATGGCACCCGCCGTATCTTTCGAGGGTGAGCTTTATCTGGAAGCGCCTGACCGTCTGGCACTCTCGCCCAACGGCAACGGCGGCTGGTTCACCTCTTTGGAAAAGAGCGGCTGTCTGGCGGAAATGCGGACGCGGGGCGTGGAATGGCTGAACGCCTTTGCGGTGGATAATGTCTGCCAGCGGATCTGCTCCCCCGATTTCGTGGGCGCGACCATTCTTTCGGGCTGTGACTGCGGTGCGAAGGTGGTCTCCAAGGCATTTCCCACCGAGAAGCTGGGCGTGCTTTGTCTGGAGGACGGCAAACCCTCCATTGTGGAATACTACGAAAAGACCGACGATATGGTGACGCTTCGGGATGATCGGGGCGAACTGCTCTATCGCTTCGGCGTGATTTTGAACTATCTCTTCCGCATTGATCGGCTCACCGATATCGCCCGGCGGCAACTCCCCGTTCACATGGCGGAGAAGAAGATTCCTCACATCGACGGCAAGGGCAATTTGGTGAAGCCCGACGCGCCCAACGGCTACAAGTTTGAGTCTTTGATCCTGGACATGATCCACATGATGGACTCCTGTCTGGCTTACGAGGTGGTGCGTGAGCGGGAGTTCGCCCCTGTGAAAAACGCCACGGGCGTCGATTCCGTCGAGAGCGCGCGCAAGTTATTGGAACTGAATGGGGTTACGCTCTGAGGCTTTGCCCGCTTTCTTGAAAGAAAGCGGGGCAAAGAACTTTTGAAAAAGGACGGCAAATGCTTGCAGAGCGGGGACAGGTTCGGTTTGGTGGCTCTGCCGCGTAGCACTGCTCCCCACCCTCTTTCTTGAAAGAAAGCGGGCAAAGAACTTTTGGAAAAGGGCGGCAAATGCTTGCAGAGCGGGGACAGGTTCGGTTTGGTGGCTCTGCCGCGTAGC
>JBJDZI010000124.1:0-1090 GCA_051867925.1 Eubacteriales bacterium | reverse complement strand
ACTGCTCCCCACCCCCTTTCCGAAAGAAAGCGGGGCAAAGAACTTTTGGAAAAGGGCGACAAGTACTTGCAGGGCGGTTTTTTCGCAACTTTAAGAGAGATTTCATCCAAGCAACACAAATTCATCGACTGAACAAGGGGCGTTTGCCCTCGGCAAGGCATGGAAACGCTCCCGGGGAGAAACAATGGCAGAAACGATTTACACGATACCGATCAATGAGGTGTTTGAGGCAGGCATGGCGGAAGACAGCCGGCAGGGATGCCCTTTTTGTGCGCTGGCGGCGAAGCTGGAGGCAGACGAGTTGGATCTGATATTGGGCGCGTCCATGATGGAGCCTGATGTGCGCATTCAGACCAATCGGCTTGGCTTTTGCCCTGATCATTTCGCAAAGATGCTCCGCCACGGCAAGCGGCTTCCGCTGGCATTGATGCTGGAGAGTCATCTGAACGAACTAAAGGACGATCTGATGAACAAGAAGGGGATCATCAAGTCCCCCGAAAAGGCGGCGGCGCGAGTAATGGAGCTGAACTCCACCTGCTACGTTTGCGCGCGGGTGGACAGCAATTACCATCGTATGCTGGCAAACGCGGCGTATATGTGGGGACAGGATTTTGACTTCCGCAAGAAATTTGCCGCGCAGCCTTGGCTTTGCGGGCGGCATTTTGCCGATCTGTGCCAGGTTGCCAAGAAGGAAGTGGGCAAGCGGCTGGCACCCGAACTTTGCGCGGCGGCGGCAGAACTATACGCCAACAAGTTGGCAGATCTCTCCGACGAAGTGTCGCGGTTCTGCCGCTCCTTCGACTATCGCTATCAGGGCGAGCCTTTGGGCGATGTTGCCACCAGCGTGGAGCGCACCATTGAGTTTTTGAAATAACGGCAGATAATCGAACAATCCCCCGATAGACCGACGTGGTTTATCGGGGGATTTTTGGGCGGTGTAGTGTCGCTGAAGAATCCCACGGCAGGCACCGCGACTCGGCGCGTGGACAGTACACCCCTTTTCGCAGATTCGAACTCTGTTGCATAGCCAAGCGGCTATCCCCATGAGGGAAAAGGTTGGGGATAGCAGCAGCCGCTACGCGGCGGCTGC
>JBJDZI010000123.1:0-5647 GCA_051867925.1 Eubacteriales bacterium | reverse complement strand
CTCGAGCTCTCCACCCACTTCCTTGGCTGACGGCTTTCTAAATTTATAGTTTATCTACAGTCTGAAGTGCGGCAAATATTTGCCGCCCTTGATAAAAGTTCTTGGAGGTGCAGGCACCTTCTTTCAAGAAGGTGCCTGCCGGAGTTTGAGGCAGAGCCTCAATTCAAATCAATTTTACTCCGTTCTCAGTGCTTCGACGGGGTCTTTCTTCGCCGCCATCTTGGAGGGGAAGAAGCCCGCGATCATGGTCAGAACCACGCTCAGGACGATCAGGAGCAGACCGGACCAAGGCAGAATGGCAATGCGTTCGATGTCGGTGAAATGCTCGAAGATCATGTTGGCGGGGATGCAGAGGAGCAAGGTCATCAGAATACCGATGGCACCTGCCGCAAAACCGATGATCAGCGTTTCGGCGTTGAACACGCGGGAAATGTCCCGTTTCGATGCGCCGATGGCACGGAGAATACCGATCTCCTTGGTGCGCTCCAGCACGGAGATGTAGGTGATGATGCCGATCATAATGGAGGATACCACAAGAGAGATGGAAACGAAAGCGATCAGCGCGTAGGAGACGAAGTTCACGATGGTGGTGACAGAGGACATCAGCATACCCACCGTGTCGGTGTAGGTGATCTGATCCTTATCGGACACACCCTTGTTATAGTCGGCAATGAACTGCTCCACCTTTTCCTTGGACTCAAAATCCTTGGCGTAGAAGTTGATGGAAGCGGGCTTTGCCTGCTCCGCATCGCCCAGAAGTTTCAGATTGGATTCCAGCGTGGCGTCGGTCTGAGGAGCCAGCTCGTAGAGGGTGTCCTGCAGAATGTTGAACTCCTCGTCGGACATGATCTGCAGAAGTTGAACGAAATTGTTCTTGTCCACAGACATCTCCAGCAGCTCGGCGTTCATGTAAGCGTAGATTTCTTCCATGGTCGCATCGCCGCACATCTGCATCAGACCGGGGATTGCGGGAGTCTGCTCGGTGGCGGGCACGCCGGTGATGGCAACCATGATCTGCTCGGCGGTCATGGCGGGCAGAAGCAGAATCAGATTCTCGGGAGTGATCTGCACCGTGTTGCCCGTCATTTGACTCAGCACAGCGCAAAGCGTGTTCAGCGCGATCGTATTGTCGGAATTCCGGGATACAGTCGCCAGCATCTGACTGATCAGCTGGGTCTGCTGGGAGAGATCCATGATATAGGCAAAGCCGGTGAAGGTCTCGGCGTTGACGGGAGGCGTTTCGGTAAAGATTTCGTGGATCTGTTCGGTCATGTATGCGTAGAGCAGATCCATGGTAGCATTGTCGATGGTGTCGATCAACTCGCCGATGGTCTCCTTGGTGTAGGTGGTACGCTCAAACTTCAGACCGGTCAGCACATTGTATTCGGGAGCCGCCTTCTGCTGATTGATGACTTTGCTTTCGGTGTTCATCTCAAGGATCAGATCGGTCAGACCTTTGGTATAGCCGATGGAACCCGAAATAGAGGTGGCAGTCGCGTTCTCCTTGGGGCAGATGATGCCCGCGATCTTCAGCGTGATGCCGTTTTGCGTAACGTAAGACGCCTGATCGTAGCCGATCTGCTCCCGCTGATCCGCCCAAACGGGGTAGGTCACGCCGTCCACCGTGTAGGTCTTGCCGGTTTCGGTGAAGAAATCGGAGGTGTTCAGCAGTTTGAACTCCATGCCCAGAAAATCGTCAAAGATAAAGGGATCAATGGGATCGGCTTGGTATTCGCCGCCCTGGAGCAGATTGCTCATAATGCCTTCCAGCTCGCTCTGATCCAGAATGCCCAGCATATAGAGGGTCATTTTGCTGATGCGGTTGCCGCGGTTGACTACCAGCACCACTTCGTTGTCGGCGGCAGGCCAGTTTCCTGCCAGCACATCGTATTGCTGATCCAGAATCGCCTGATTGTTGATCATCTCGGACATGACATTCATGCCGCCCATGCCCATACTGCCGGCAGTCTCCATCATCTGGGACAGACCCGCGAAAGCGGAGCCCATGTTGTCGAAAATCTCGGTGGGGCTGACCTGTGTTTTGCCGTCACCCGAGAAGACCTGCAGATCGAAGTCGTAGGTGTACTGGATGTCGCTGACAAAGTTGCCCAGTTCGTCGGAGTGAGCGTTGATGTACGCTTTGAAGTCTTCCAGATTATTGCTGATGGTAGAGGTCATGGCGGAAACCATGGTGTCCAGTGAATCGTCCACGTAGATCTTGTTGGGATCGCGGTCTTCTTCGGCGTTTTCCTTTACCTGCGTCATGGCACCCAGCAGGGCGGAGTAGTCTTGCGTGTTCTCCTTGATGGTCAGCGGATAGGTGGACAGTGCGTCCTCCTGCACCTGCCGGATGTACAGATTGATACCGTTGGATAGAGACAGGATCAGTGCGATGCCGATGATGCCGATCG
Organism: Eubacteriales bacterium; assembly: GCA_051867925.1. Classification (GTDB taxonomy): domain Bacteria; phylum Bacillota; class Clostridia; order Oscillospirales; family CAG-272; genus CAKSQF01. Next base: position 3,236 of record JBJDZI010000123.1, on the reverse strand, counting down.
ATCCTGCAAAGGAGGTGAGGATGGTGCGCCCCTTCTTGGTCATCAGATTGTTCAGCGACAGAGACAGGGCGGTGAAGTAGGACATGGACTTGTTGCGCAGTCGCTTTTCCTTCTTGGAAGCCCGCCTGCCGCTCTTCTTGGCGGGGGCAACGTCCGATGCAGGTTCCTCTGCGGGAGTATGTGCGGACGTCTCTGCCGAAGCGGCATCGGCGTTGTAAGGCATGGAATCGCTGACGATGAGACCGTCCTGCAGTTTCACGATACGAGTGGAATAAAGTTCCGCCAGTTCCGGGTTGTGGGTAACCATGATGATCAGCCGATCTTTGGATATCTCCTTGAGGATGTCCATGATCTGAACGGAGGTAGCGGAGTCCAGCGCGCCGGTAGGCTCGTCGGCAAGCAGAATATCGGGGTCGTTGACCAGCGCGCGGGCGATGGCGACTCTCTGCATCTGACCGCCCGACATTTGGGAGGGACGTTTGTGCAGTTGGTCAGCAAGTCCCACCTTGGTCAGCGCGTCGATGGCTCTTTGACGGCGTTCGGATTTGGAAACGCCCGACAGCGTCAGTGCCAGTTCCACGTTGGAAAGCACGGTCTGGTGGGGGATCAGATTATAGGACTGGAAGACAAAGCCCACGGAGTGGTTGCGGTAGGCATCCCAATCGGCGTCCTTGAACTCTTTGGTGGACTTGCCGCGGATGATGAGATCGCCGTCGGTGTAGTGATCCAGACCGCCGATCAGGTTCAGCAGGGTGGTCTTGCCACATCCCGAGTGACCCAGAATGGAGACGAACTCGCTGCTGCGAAAGTCGATGGAAATATCCTTCAGGGCAGTGACCGAAGTCCCGCTGCCGTCGTAGGTTTTGACAATGTGTTTGAGTTGCAGCATTTTAGCAGTTTTCCTCTCTTTTGGTGGAATAAATCGGAAATTGTATGGAAATATTGTAATTTGGAAATATAAACTGCGTATAAACATTCCTGTTTTCTTTTGTGAACTTTTTATGACCCCCGGATTGGGGCTTCGCAAAGGACAGACGGACGGCAATGCCGCCGATTTTTGCTATTCTATGAACAATCATCCCGCGACTTGTAAATTTGCAAAAAGCCCTTGCAATTCGAACGAAAATATGGTATTCTAAACTAAATCTGATTTTATGGTATTCTAAACTAAATCTGATTTGATGAATTACGTCGATGATAAAGGAATGATGATGAAGATGAAAAAGATTCTCTCTCTCATGCTGGTGTCTTTGCTGGCTTTGTCGGTTACGGGCTGTCAAAGCGGGGAAGACCATCAGCACGACTATACCCTGAAAAAAATGGAGGATTCCTATCTTGCTGCCGAGCAAAGCTGTACGGCGGGCAGACTCTACTTCTACGCCTGCTCAATCTGCGGTAAGTCCAGCGGGGAGGAGACCGATCCCCGCCTGCAGTATGTCTGGCAGGGAAGTGATGCGTTGGGACACGAACTGACGACCTCCGGCTGTATCCGCGAAGGGTGCGACTGGGTCTCCACTGACAGCGGCACGCTGAACGGCGGAATGCAGTGGGCGTACTATCCCGACGGCACCCTCTATTTCTTCGGCAGCGGTGCTCTGCCCAATTGGTCGGAGGCGGATATGCGCAGTGGCTCCATCCCGTGGATGAATTACGCAGTCCGCACTGTGGTGCTTCCCAAGACGGTCAGTGCCATCGGTGACCGCAGTTTCGCGGGACTTTCCAGCCTGCAGACCATATCCATTCCATGGGGGGTCAATACCATCGGCGAGTCTGCCTTTGAGGGGTGCAAAAAGCTTGCCGATCTGGAACTGCCCGACAGTCTGAACATCATCGGCGACGGCGCGTTCCGCTCCTGCTCCTCGTTGACCTCCATCACTCTGCCCCGCTACACCGTCTCGCTGGACGGAAACGTCTTTGCAGGTTGTACCTCTCTGTCTGCCATCACTGTGGCATCGGGAAACACCGCCTACCGTATGCAGAACGGCTGTCTTGTCGAAATCGCCAGCGGCACGCTGGTGACCGCTCTTGCGGGCAGCAACATCCCCGCGGACGGCAGTGTGACCGCCATCGGCGCGTCCGCTTTCGAAGGGCGCACCGATCTGACCTCGATTCACATTCCCGCATCCGTGACCTCCATCGGGGAAAAAGCCTTTTACGGTTGCACCTCTGTGACGGCGATCACCGCAGATGCCACCAGCCAATCCTACGCCGCCAAGGGCAACTGCCTGATTGAGCGGTCTACCAAGCGGCTGATTCAAGGCTGCTCCACCTCTGAGATCCCCGTGGACGGCAGTGTGATCGAGATCGGCGATTACGCTTTCGCAGGTTGCACAGGGCTTACCTCCATCCACATTCCCGTCACCGTTTCGGTGATTTCCGGCTCTGCCTTCACGGGCTGTTCGGGTCTTGAGACCATCACCGCCGCATCCGGCAACGAGCATTATAACGCCACCGACAACTGTCTGATCGTATCGGGTACCCGCACGCTGTTGCTGGGTTGTAAGAACAGTGTGATCCCCACCGACGGCAGCGTGATCCGCATCGGCAACGGTGCTTTCTCGGGAAGCGGTATTACCTCTTTGATGATTCCCGATGCCGTGACCGAGATCGGCGAATCCGCCTTCGAGGATTGCACCTCTCTGGAGGAGCTGACCGTCGGCAACGGAATCCAAACCGTCGAGGCACTCAATCCGAAGGCATTCAGCGGATGCAGTGCGCTGAAAAAGGTGAGCGTTTCCGAGGGACATTCTGCCTTTGCCGTAGAGTACGACTGTCTGATCGACAGTGCAACCCGCACGCTGGTGCTGGGTACCAACAAATCCCACGGCATCAACGCCGAACGAGAAACGCTTGACATCAGTGCCATCGGTGATTACGCTTTCGCGGGACGGTCTTTGGAATCGTTCTACGTTCCCACAACTGTGACCTCCATCGGAACGGGCGCCTTCTACGGCTGTTCCAATTTCTCCACCGTGGCTTATCAGGGAACCTCTGATGAATGGGAAAAAATCACGCTGGGCAGCGCATGGGCTACCTTCACCCGTTATCCCGGCTCCCCTAATTTTAATCAGTAATTGAATCAAAATTGGGGTTTTGCCTCAAACCCTGTCAAGAACTTTTTTGAAAAATGTTCTTGGAAATCCTAAAACTTTTATAAAAACGGGCGGCAAGGATTTGCCGCCCTTCAGTCTGTCGAAAAAGTCTTTCAGAAAATCGAGAGGAGGGCGAAACCATCT
>JBJDZI010000122.1:0-5782 GCA_051867925.1 Eubacteriales bacterium | reverse complement strand
TATGAGATGGTTTTCCCCTTCCTCCAGTATTCTCGTTAACTTTTTCGACACTCTGTGGGCGGCAAATACTTGCCGCCCTTTATATAAGTTTTTGGTCACTCCACCGTGATGTGATCGGGGAGGATTTCCAACATCTTGTTGTACTTGAACTGGAGAACCAGCTGATCCTCGCCGAAGTAGTCTTCCACATCTTCTTCGGAGGTCAGACCGTAGTAGTAATAGTAATAGAAGTAGTAGGTCTCAAACTCCTCGGTCAGCGCTTCTTTGTACTCGGCGTAGGTCAAGGTGATGCCCAGACGCTCGAACAGCGTTTCCAGCACCAGACGATTTTCGATGGTGCTTTCTGCATTATCCTTGGCGTCGTCGTATTGCTCGTCGAAGATCACCTTGATCTCCTCGTCGGTCAGCGTCTCGTCGCCGTACATATAATCAATGTAGTCGTAAACGTAATCGGAAATATACTGATCGATCAGATCATCGGGATAGGAGTGGAAAACGGTAGCCTCGCAGATGGCGGTATAAGCCATCTGTGCGGTGTAGTATTTCAGAATGTACGCCTTGAAGGATTCTACATCGGTGAACTGTTCAGAGGTGTACTCGGACACCATCTCGTCGGTCAGCTCGGGCAGGGTCACATTCTGAATCTTGTTGACGGTGACGTCAAACTTCACCACCACGCCCTGCAATTCTTCGGAATTGCTGTAATTGTCGGCAAAAGTGACGGTGATGGTTCGACTCTCGCCTGCCTTCATGCCGATCAGCTGTTCCTCAAAACCGGGGTTGTTCTTGGAGGGATCGGTCTCGCTTTCGTAAGCACCGATGAAGGTGTCGGAACCGATAATCAGATCGAAGCCTTCCTCCAGATTGCCGTCGTCATCGTAGGAGATATTGGTCATGTTTGCGAGAGTCTCTTCGGTGATGGTGACGCTCTCGTCGGCAGAATAGCCCTTATAGTGAATGTTCACCATGTCGCCGTCCGCGGCAATGTAGCCCTCTTCGGTGTCAATGTATTCGGCGAAATTTTCCCGGGCTTCGGTTTCCTCGGACAGCCATTTCTCGTTCAGCTCCTCTGCCGAAATCTTCATCTCAGACAGAGCGGGAACGGTGGCGAACTTAGACAGATCGAATTGAAAATCGTCGGAGGTCATCAGATGATCGTCATCGTACTTGGGAGCGGCGGTGGTGACAGCGGCGGTGGTGCCGGTTGGGTCGGACGAAGAATTGTCGGAGCAAGCTGCGGCGGAAGTCAGCAGACAAGCCAAAAGCAGAATGGAAAGTGTTTTTTTCATAAAGATCCTTTCAATGGGACGCCCGAGGGCAAAATCCATCAGATTTCATTATTTTTATCATTTGCCCATTCATTATGACATAGATTTGTGAAGAAATCAAGCCATTTGTGAAAATTCACACAAAATTCAGAAAGTCAACACAGGCGGCGCTCTCAGTCTGTCGAAAAAGTCTTTCAGAAAATCGAGAGGAGGGCGAAACCATATAGGACGCCGAAGTTTTCGTAGCTGTCGCGTAGCGACTGCTACACTCCTCCTCGAGCTCTCCACCCACTTCCTTGGCTGACGGCTTTCTATATTTATAGTTTATCGACAGTCTGAGAGCGCCGCAAATGCGGCGCTCTAAAGATGCATATGATGCGCAAGACCGATCTGTCAGTCCTCGATGGCTGCCTTTTGGGTGTTGATGTCAAAGAAGATCTTGGGATCGAACTTGAAACGGCGATCGTAGGACATCAGACCGTTCTGCTCCTGCTCTACGTCGTACAGCTGGGTGTAGCAGAAGGCGAAGCAGTCAGGATTGTTCAGCATCGCTTCGGTCAGACCTTTGTAGCGGGCGATGAACTCCTCCTCGGACTTGGGCGCGTTGCCGTAGCCCCATGCACCGCTGCCCAGCGACCAGCCGATTCCGCCGTATTCCGAGATGAAGAAGGGCTGACCGTACCATTTCTGACGGTTTTGGAAGGTTTCGTGAACGCCCTTGCCGTTGTGTTCGGCGTAGGTCTCCACATTCTGATCGTAATCGTGAATATCGTAAATATCGGTGTAAGGACCAACGTGGTAGTTGCCCGAGGTATCAATGACGGGACGGGTGGGGTCGATCGCCTTGGTCACCTGCCAGGTCAGCTTGATCAGATCATCGGACTGCCGTCTGCCTTCAGTATCCCAAGTCTCGTTGAAGGGACACCAGCCGATGATGGAGGGATGGGAGAAATCGCGCTCGACGCTCTCCATCCATTCGGGCAACCAGTTGCGGATCTCGGCGGTATCCCAGGTCTTGATGCCCCAGTTGCCGTGTTCGCCCCAAACCAGATAGCCCAGTTTGTCTGCCCAATACAGGAAGCGAGGTTCAAAGATCTTCTGATGCAGACGGGCACCGTTGAAGCCCAGCTGCATGGAGAGGACGATGTCCTGTTTCAACGCTTCGTCGTTGGGAGCAGTGTAGATGCCGTCGGGGTAGAAGCCCTGATCCAGCACCCAGCGACCGAACACGCTCTTGCCGTTGAGCAGGAATTTGCGGCTCGTCAGCGCAACCTGCCGCAGACCGAAGTAGGATTCAACAGTATCGTAGATCACGCCGTCCTTTTCCACGGTCAGTTTCAGATCGTACAGATTGCCCTGTCCCACGTCCCAAAGATGCTTTTCCATCAGAGGGAGATTAATCACGGCGTTCATGGCGTTGACTACCGTAGAGCCGATGCCCATGGGAACGCCGTTAAAGAATGCCTCGGCGGTGATTCTGCAACCTGCCGCGTAATTGTTCAGCTGAACGGTCAGTTCGGCGGAAACGGTCTCGATGTCGGTGACTACCTTGATGTTCTTCACATAGTAGCGATCTACCGCTTCCATAAAGACGGTCTGCCAGATGCCCGTGGTACGGGTGTAGGAGCAACCTGCGGAGTAGTACGCCTGGGACTGTTTGCCCACGGGCTGATGACCGCCCTTGGTGTCGTCTTCCGCGCAGAGAACGATGGAGTTGCCCTCCTCCTTCAGCGCGTCGGTGATGTCCACCGAGAAGGGAGTGTAGCCGCCGCGATGCTCTCCCACGAACTTGCCGTTGACGAAGACGCGGGCGAAATAGTCCACCGCACCGAAGTGAACCAGAATGGATTTGCCCTTCCAGTCAGCGGGGATGTCCAGCTCCTTCTTGTACCAAACGCAGTTCATGTAATCCACGTTACCGATGCCCGAGAGGACGCTCTCAGGACAGAAGGGAACGGTGATCTCGCCGTCCAGATGCTCGCGCTCGTAAAACTTCTTGGCTATGCCCACCATGGCGTTGTCGATCTCAAACTCCCATTTGCCGTTGAGATTTACCCAAGGCTTGCGTACCAGCTGAGGGCGGGGATATTCGGGTCTTGGAATGCTCATAGGATACCTCCGTGCGCCTGCTTTGCTTGCAGGCTGAATTATAATTTTCTACGGTCATTATAGCAAATTCAGGAGTTTACTGTCAACCTTATGGCGAAAAAATCTAAAAAATCGTCGAGGTGCGCAAAAACGGCATTGCATTTTTAGCAGATTGCACAATTATCGGCGTGCATCGTAGAAAATTACAAATGATCCCGTGTTTTTGCTATTGAGTCAATGGGTGAAATGCGTTACAATGAAACAGAGCTGCCTCCATACGGTCAAAATGCCTTCTCTGTTCGCTTTTCGGACGGATGATCTGCCGTGCGAGTGCCGCGAAGTCCAGTATTTTGCGATGAATTGTAAAAAAATGCAAAAAAAGTGGAAAAATCTTATACTATCGTCTGATTTAGTCGATTTTCCAATTGATTTTACCAACTGATTGTTCTATAATAAGAGCATCTTACAACAAGAGAGGTAAACCAATGGATGCTGTAAAGCCCATTAAACTCACCAGAGCAAAATATTTTGACAAAGATATGTTTTTCGATCTGTCTACCCATGAAGTGTGCGGAGACTATCCCCTTCATTGGCACGACTTTTACGAGATAGAATATATTCATCGCGGACACGCCGTGCAGGTCATCAACGGTGTGGAATACGAAGTGGAATCGGGAAGCGTGGCATTGCTGTCCCCTACCGATTTTCACTCCTACAAGAACGTCTCTCCCGACGATCCTCTGTACGTGTTCAATATCAAGTTTTCCGATCTGATCCTGCCCGCCGAACTGCGCACCGAGCTGTGTACCCTCAGCCGTCCGCTGTTTGGCATGACCCAGCGGTTAAAGCCTCTGTTCGACTCGCTGTATAACGAGTACAACAACGATTGGTACGGCAGGGAACAGTACATCCTTGCAGGGGTCGCCCAGCTGTGCATCCTGCTTCTGCGCAGTGCCAGAGAGTACGGTCGCGGTTACGGCAGGCTGACCGAAGGTGCTGAGAGTAGCTCCCGTTCGCTGGTGCAGGAGGCGGTATTGTACATCCGCACGCACTATCGCAAACCCATCACCGTGGAGGAAGTGGCGAAGGTCGTACATCTGACTCCCAACTATTTCAGCGAATACTTCAAAAAACAAACCGGCGTGAAGTTTTCGTCTTACGTCCAAAAATTGCGGCTGGAGTTTGCCGTCAGCCTGCTGAAGATGTCCGATCTGTCGGTCAAGCAAGTGGCAGACGAGGCGGGCTTTAACAGCGCTGCCTATTTCTCCAACGCCTTCAAGGATACCTTCGGCATCTCGCCGGAGCAGTTTCGAAAGAGTGATCTGCGGACGATCTCGCCGGTGCAATCTATCGTAAAGGAAATGCAGTAATGATCCGGACTGAATACAAAAGCGCGCCCTGTATCCGCAAAGCGGAGCGCCCCGTATTGACCAAAGACGATATCCCGTATAACGCCGCTCTGATCTTCAACGCAGGCGTTGCCAAGATCGGGGACGAGTATATCATGCTCTTCCGCAACGATTACGGCGATTATGACAAGCACATTCTGCGCGGCACCAATTTAGGGTTGGCGCGCTCCAAAGACGGCATCCATTGGATCGCCTCCCACAAGCCCTGTTTTGCCATGAAGGATGAGGAGGTTCATCGGGTCTACGATCCCCGCCTCACGGTGATTGACGGCAAGTGCCATGTCTGCTTTGCCATGGACACCCGCCACGGCATCCGCGGCGGTATCGCCGTCACCGAGGACTTCGAAACCTTCGAGATTCTTTCTCTGTCCGCTCCCGACAACCGCAATATGGTGCTCTTCCCCGAAAAGATCAACGGCTACTACGCCCGTCTGGAGCGCCCCATGCCCATCTACTCCCGCGGGAAGGATCGCTTTGATCTGTGGTTCAGCCAGTCGCCCGATCTGAGATTTTGGGGCAACACCAAATTGGTGATGGGCGTTGAGGACGTTCCCTTTGCCAATGACAAGATCGGACCCGGTGCGCCGCCCATTCGGACGGACGAGGGTTGGCTGATCACCTTCCACGCCGTTATCCGCGACAATGAGCGGGGCAAACACGGTTGGGAAGATCGCTGGCAAAAGTGCTACTACGCGGGAATCGCTCTGCTGGATATTACCGATCCCTCCAAAGTGATCGGTATGTACAGCGAGCCGCTGATCGCTCCCGAACTGCCCTACGAGACCGAGGAAGGCTTCCGCACACACGTGATCTTCCCGGGCGGTATGATCCTGGAGCCTGACGGCGAAGTGAAAATCTATTACGGCGCAGCAGACACGGTGGAATGCCTTGCAACCGCCAACGTCAACGACCTCATCGCTTTGTGTAAGAATTAGATTATATTTTTATTATATTGGGGCTCCGCCCCGGAGCAGGGCTACGCCCTGCTCCCACCCCGCCAAGAACCTTTTTGAAAAA
>JBJDZI010000121.1:0-29480 GCA_051867925.1 Eubacteriales bacterium | reverse complement strand
CCACCCACTTCCTTGGCTGACGGCTTTCTATATTTATAGTTTATCGACAGTCTGAAATCCGCCCTTGCGGGCGGATTTTTCTTACCGATACTGTTGCAGATGCTCGGCAAACTTGGGACCCCACCATTCGCTGTAACCCAGTTTGGTAGGATGGATGGAATCACTCATATAGCGAGCGTAATCTCTGGTGCTGACGGCGTTCATTTCTTCGTCATTCCACAGATCAAGGATGCCGATCCCCCACTTTTCCTGAATGTCGTAAAGCGCGTCCACCATCTTCTGATACGCGGCGCTGTTATATTTGGTGCCGGTATAGAAGGAAACGGGGCAATTCCACTTTTCCTTGGCGGCGGCGATGATGTACTCGATGGCGCCGATGACGGTGGTGGTGTCGAAATCCTCTTTGTTCATGGAATCACTCAGCTTGCCCAGCGGTTTGTTCTGGGTCGCGTCGTTGGTGGACAGCTGAACGATCAGATGATCACAGACCTTCTGCCGTCTCATGTGATTGTTCATGCGGGAAACGTAGGAGTTTTCGTTGGAGGTAACCAACGTAGTACCGGAGACCGCCCATTTTTCAACGGTGCAGTCAAAAGTTTCGCTGATGTAATCCGCCATAGACCATCCACCCGACGCAGAACCGTAGGTCACGGAAGATCCGAGGAACACGAAAGTCTTTCCGTCCAGCGGGAAGGGAGGCTGAGGTTCGGGTTCGGTGGTGGCAGCCGTGGTGGTGGCGGGGGCTTGGGTGGTAGCCTCCGCCGTAGTTTCCTGCGTCTCACCTGTGCAGGATGCCAAAGGAATGGAGAGGGTCAGAAGCCCCATTAACAATGCAATCGCCTTTTTCATTTCAATCTATCCTTTCGGTCAAATATCCGGGCCCGTGTCAAAGGGCTTGGCAAAATTCGATGAATTTGGGAGTCCACCACTCACGGTAGCCCACCAGTCTCGGGTGAACGGGATCTTCCATATAGCGTTTGTAATCCTCTTCGCTGACCGCCCGCATGGCGGGATCGTCCCAAAGGTCGAGGATGTGGAAGCCGTACTCCTTGGCAAGGGCGCGCAGAAGGGTGACCATCTTGGCGTAAGGCTCGCTGTCAAAGTAGGTGCCGGTATAAAAGGCCACCGGACAGCCCCAATTTGCCTTCACATAATCGGCAATGAATCGGATGGCGGCTTCGGTGTCGGTAAGGGGAATGCCCCGCCCTGCGTCGTTGGTGGACAGTTGCACGATGACAAGATCCATTTTGATCCGCCGATCCACCTTTTTCAGCCGCGCCACGTAAGAGCCGTCGTCCACATCGGCAAGGGTGGTGCCCGACAGCGCTTCCTTGACCATTTTCAGCCCGCACGCTTCCTCCATCAGATCGGCAAAGGAAATTCCTCCCGCCGCCGAACCGAAGGTGACAGACGAGCCGAGAAACAATACCGTTTTATTTTTCAGTTCCATAGGATGTCCTCCTGAAGTCGTATCATCTTGCCTTGATTGTAGCACACTTGTCTGTGATTGTCAAGAAGAATCCGAGAAAAAGTAAACTGGGGGGGGACTTGTATGCACAACGCAAATAATCGGTACGGCAAGATTTGCCGTACCGATGAAAGTTTTTATAGTTGCAAAACCTGCTTCCGATTATACCAATTCGACGGTAACGATCTTCTTGGCAGGGACGCTGACGGTCAGTACGCCGTCCTTGATGGTGAGGGTTTCTTCCCGCTCTTCATTAAGGTTGGTGCGGTAAGCCTCCTTCACACAGACGCAGAGCTTGGCATTCAGGGTCTGCACTTCGCCCGTCAGATTGAAGAAACGGAGGATGGTGGTGTCGCGCTCCTCAGCCTGCTTGCAAGCGGTGACATGAACGAAAGGATTGTCGAAGGACACATACTGTTTGGCGGCGGGAACGCTTCCCTTGTGACATTCTGCGCCAACAGCCAGCGTTGCGGGAGCGGCAAAATCGTAGGCGGTGCGGTAGGCTTTGCCCTTGCATTCGGTGCAGTAGGGAACTACGGCGTATTCCAACGTATATTCGCCCTTGCACTGTGCCTTGGGAGTGGGGAATACGCCCCAGTCGCCCATTTCTGCCACGCAGCGCAGGAGGGTGATGGCAATGGTGTTGTGGCCGTTTCGGAGGATCTCGTACTCGCAGATGCCGCGGTTGGCAACGGCAAGAGCCGCGCCGCTGTCGGGCTCCAGTGCCACGAACGCCTGAGTCTTTTGCAGATTGCAGGGGTTCTCCCAAGTGAAAGTAGGCTCGATGGGACGGGCAGTCAGATCGAACTGTCCTTCGGACAGGGCGTTTTCGGTGACTACGTCGCTGTCAAACAGCGCGCGGATGCGGTGATTCTCACCGTTGTTGACGATGACGCTCTTGACGTCTACACGGTTTACCCCTGCGGTCAGGGTAATGTAGGAGGTAACGGTGGCATCGCCTATCAGTTTCGCCACGGTGCGGAAGGTTGCGCTGTATGCGGTGGTCTCGTAGAGGGAGGTCTCTGCACTCTCACACAACACGGCATCTCCGCCTGCACGGAAGTTGTAGCTTTCGCCGCAGTCGGGCTGATCTTCCAGACGGTTCTGGTGATAGAAGGTGCGACCGGTGCGACGGTCGGTCAGATCGAACGCGCCGTCAGCGCAGAAGGTGATGGAGAGTGCCTCGTTCTCCATGCCGTTCTCGCGGATCGTGACAGGGCAGTCGATGGCAGGAGCGGTTTCAACCTTTACGACCTTATAGACCTGCCAGCCCATGCCCTCGGTGGTCACGGGGAATTCCACGACGAAGCGATCCACATAGCGGGGCTGACGGAAGCGATCGTTCGGGAGCGTATAGGTGAACTGATTATCGATGCGACGAACTTTTGCGGGAACCAATTTGCCCTCGCTGTCGTAGATGGCGATAGCATTCGCCTGCTCGTCTCTGCCGAAGTCCACATTGGCAGTTGCCACCACGGTGGACTTGGCGGGCTCCAGCGACAGCACTAAAATCGCCTTGTCGCCGCCGCAATCGGTGTCCACTACCCCTGCCAGATGGGTGAGGGCTTCCTCAGTCAGCTTGTCGCTGACCTGCTGAGAGGAGTCGAAGCGCGCCAGCATAGCGTCGTAGACCTCATCGCAGGAGCAGGTGCAGATCGAATCGTGGGGATGGTTCTGCATCAGTCTGCGCCAAGCGTAGAGGAAAAAGTCGCGGTCATACTTGCCGCCGGTCAGTGCCGCCAGACGCGCTGCAGGCTCTGCCAGACGCTCCAGGGTGTGCTGATTCTTCCAGTTGCGGGTCTTGATGTCGATATGAGTGGAGGCGGTGGAGGTCAGCAGTCCCCAGCCGCTGGTGTACTGACCGATGATCTCTCCCTCGAAGGGTGCCAGTTGGTCGCGATATTTGCGGACTTCTTCGATGTAATCCTTGAAATTGGACTGCTTCACCTCGTACTCGTCCTGCACCTCGTTGGCGGTCTTGATGATCTGCACCAAATTCCGCTGGAGCGGCTGGTGGTCACAGCCGTTCATACCCAAGAGGTGATCGGTGACAGCGAAGCGTTCCATGGAATGGCACATTCCGAGGAGACAGTCCCGAAGGGCATTGGGATCGGAGGGCAGTTCGTTGGCGTTGGAGTACCAATGGGTGAAGAGAACGCCAATCACCTCGCTGCCGTCGGGGGCTTTCCACAGCAGTTCGGACTTGGTAATGCCGTTCTGACGGATGATCTGGTTGTCACTGCCCACGTCGTTGAGGCCGCGCCCGAAGATGGCGTTGTCGATGCCAAAGCCTTGGCAGATCTGGGGCGCCTGCCCCACGTTGCCGAAGGCATCGGGAAAATAGCCGCTCATCACGGGATCTGCGCCGAAGGCTTTGGACAATTTGATTCCGTAGAGCATATTGCGGACGTTCGCCTCGCCGCTGGTGAGGAACTCGTCCTGCAGGACGTACCAAGGACCGATCTGGATGCGATTTTCACGCACCAGCTTCTGCAAACGCTCCTTCATGTGGGGGCGGATCTCCAGATAGTCCTCCACGGGGATGAACTGACCGTCCATGTGGTAGTAGGTGTACTCCTCGGACTTCTCCATTTCCTCGATGATGGCGTCGAACAGCTCCACCAGCTTCATGCGGTGCGCCTCGAAGGACTGATACCACTCGCGATCCCAATGGGAGTGTGGAATAATGTGCAGCGTTTTCTTCATAAGTATTCTCCTGTTTTCCATTAAATTCACGGATATTCGTTCAAAATTCAGGGATGTTTAGTCGTTTTTTTGCAAAATCTCATCCATTTTCAATTGTATACGAAAATGAGCGAAAAGTCAAGACCGAAAGAGTATTTCTCGCATGGTATTTTTGCAGTTTGCCGCATGGCGGGGACAGCTCGGATTTTGGCAGTCCCTGCAACATAGCGCGCTCCATTCTTCTGTACAACAGCGCAAGTAATCACATTCATCACAGCAGCACTCGATCGGTTCACCCTTTTCATCTACATGAAAACCGTTTGCAGGGCATTCGTTTCCAAAATTGCCGGGCACCAATATCAGTTTGTTTTCATCCATCTTCTTCTCATCCTCTCGTATGCACCAAAAGTGGTTATATATTTGTGATTATATCATATTATATAATTGTAGTCAAGAGGTGATACCATGTTTAAGGTCAATAAAGAATTCAAAAGTGCCAATATCCCGCGCACCATCCGTTTTACCGAGCAATTATTTGAAGAGCTCAACCGATTTGCGGCAGAAAATGACATTTCCTTCAATTATTTGGTGCTGCAATGCTGCAAATATGCTTTGGAACACGCCGAGAAATCCGATGAGGAAGAAACGAATCGGCATAATTAAATCCCGATCACAAGCCTATCCCCCGTAAATTCCAAAAATTCTTTTCCATCTCCTTGACATTTTGCGGTATTTGCAGTACAATGTAGAAAATATTCGCTTATTTGGAAGGACAATACCCATGTACGATTTTGATAGAATCATCAACCGCCGCGGAACAGACTGCGTCAAGTACGACAACATCCTCTCCTCCGGCAGACCCGAAAACACCATCCCCCTTTTCGTGGCAGACATGGACTTTGCCGTGGCTCCCGAGATCGTGGAAGCACTTCACCAAACCGTGGATCGCAGGATCTATGGCTATCCCATCCGCGGAAAGGAATACTTCGAAGCCATCGCGGGCTGGTATCAGCGCCGCTACGGCTGGTTGCTCTCCGAGGATTGGCTGCTGACCACACCCGGTGTGGTCCACGCCCTCAATCTTGCGGTGCGCGCCTACACCAACCCCGGCGACCGCGTTCTGCTGCTGACGCCCGTTTACGGACCATTCGGCTCTGCGGTGAAAGGCAACGGTCGTGTGATCGCCGAGTGCCCCCTCACCGCAAGCGGCAATCGCTACACCGTAGATTTTGCCGCCTTTGAGGAGACCGTTGTGCGGGAAAACGTGAAGCTCTTTCTCCTTTGCTCCCCTCACAATCCCGTGGGCAGAGTCTGGACGAAGGACGAGCTGACCCGCATGGGAGACATCTTTCTTGCCCACGGCGTCATTGTGATCGCCGACGAGATCCACTCGGATTTCGTATATTCCGGTCACAAACATACCAATTTTGCCGCCATTTCCGAAGCCTTCGCCCAAAATTCGGTAACCTGCACCGCACCCAGCAAGACCTTCAATTTGGCGGGCGTATGGAACTCCAACATTCTGATCCCCTCCCCTGCTTTGCGGGAAAAATTTGCCGCCGAGATGGCGCGCTCCAACACGCCTCTGCCCACGGTCTTTGCCTATGAAGCCTGCAAGGCGGCATACACTCGGGGCGACCGCTGGCTGGACGAGTTGCTGGTCTATCTTGCGGACAACATCCAATTGGTGCGGGAGTTCTTTGCCAAATACCTGCCTGCCGCTCGGCTGTTTGACACCGAGGGCACCTATCTGATGTGGGGCGATTTCTCTGCCTACGGCACCCCGGACGAGCTGGAGAAAAAATTCTTTGACGGCGGTATCTGGCTAAACCGCGATGCCGACTTCAACGCATCTCCCGCAGGCTTCTACCGCATCAACGTCGCCACTCCCCGCGCCATCCTGCAACAGGCACTGGAACGGATGGAAACCATTTTGAATGGATGATATTGGGGCTCCGCCCCGAACCCTGCAAGCCCCCTTTTGAAAAAGGGGGCTTGACTCCCGAAAACTTTTATAAAGTGGCGGAAATTCTTACCGCCACAGATGAACATGGATTGGGACTTGATCTTTGAACCCATTTGCGGACGGCATTTGCTTGCCGTCCTTTTTGTAAGCGGCAAGCAGATGACGCTCTTTTCAAAAGTTCTTGAAGGTGGGACAATCATCCGTAGATCTCTATTCAACGAATAATTGATTGACTTTTCCATCATTTGCTGATACAATGGAATCAGAAGAGAAACAGTCGACGGTCGCTCTTCTGCGGGCAAAAATTTGCAATATTTTTCAAAAAGACCCAACCAAACGCCCGCCTCTGACACTCTATATAGTAAAACCGGTTATATGGAAGCTTCCGCATTTTCAGTCATACAAGACAACGCAAGGAGGTAACTATGGATTACAAGCGCAACGCACGTTATTTTTCCAAAACTTTCGATGGGAAGATGATCCTTTTGGCAGTGGTCGGCGGCATCGTAGCCGTGATGGGCGGACTGCTTTGGTGGTACGTTTATTTAGGCAATTTTGCCATTTTTGTGGAGATCGCCGCAGTGGCAGGTGCGATCCTGCTGATCGGCACGCTGAGTCAACGCCCCTCGGAGAAGGATCTCTTCGAGCAAATCGAAGCCTATGAAAAACGCTTCCGCGAAGAGGCGCTGGAGCGGTTCAGCTATCCCGCAGATACCCACCGCAGCACCCGTCTGATTTGGGGATTTGTCCCCGGAGAAATGAAAAAAACTGCCAAAAACGGCAAACTTCTCACCGATCGGGTGGAATTTGCTCTGCTCTACCTGAAAAAAGGCGAGCTGGCGGTCTATCGACAGACCGTCTCGCTCCTGCGGGACGAATCGGAGATCGCCGACATCCGACTGTCCCGCAAATCGCTCACCGCCACAATCGATCAAGAGGCGGGAACGCTCTGTCTGAAAACGTCCGACGAAACGCTGACTCTGTCGGTGTTTGCCCCCGATTATCGGCTGGAGGAATTTTTACAGTCGCCACAGTGAACCATCTCATCCGCCCCTGCACAAAGCCGCGCGCTTGTGCAGGGGACTTTTTGTGGGATGTGACGGTGAGTGATCGGTGATTTTTTTGCATATATCAATATTGTTCAAGAAAATCGTTGATTTTTTAATTATTCACCACAGTTAGAGGATTGCTTTTCGGGAGGGGAAAGAGGTATAATGAAAATAACATCCAATGAAATTTTCAGAAAGGAAGTTATTCAGATGAAAAAAATGCTGATTCTGCCGTTTGCGGCATTGCTGGCGGCACTACTGCTGGTCTCCTGCGAATCACAAAGCAACTCTGCCGTGACCACGGCTCCCACCGCTTCGGTGACCGATGACGGCTTCACCCCCGCTCCCACCCCGACGGGTACCCTTCCCTCGCTCACCGAACAGACGCCTTCTACCGATGCACCTGCGACGGAGGAAATGCCGCTGACCGATCTGTCGGTATTTCAAGGCGCCTTCGGTGTCTCTTCGGGCGGTCGGCTGATGACCTTTGTCTCAGACGGCATCGACGCCACCCTCACCTTTCGCACCGATGCGGGAGTCAAAACGATTCGCGGAGCATTGTCCGCCACCGACAAGACCTTGACGATCGGAGATGCCGCCTATCCTTACGCCTTTTGGAACGGGATGCTTCTCCTGAATTCAGAGAAGCAGCCCTACATTCTGCAAAAGGACGATGCCGTCGCCGCGCCCCTGCTTTCGCTCCTGTCGGGGTCTTACGCGGGAGACGGGCTGACCGCCATAGGGCAGGACGGTCTGCTGACTGTCACGGTTGACGGGACCACCGTCAGCGGGATCCCCGCCATCGAATCCACGGGGAAAGTGACGCTTGCCGCCGCCGAGCGCGTGAACCTTGCACTGAGTGCCACCGCCAAAGCTTCCTCCGTGGAAACGGGCGGCAGAGAGGCAGCCGCCGCCATTGACGGAGATCTGGGCACACGATGGTCATCGGAATACAAAGACAGCCAATCGCTGACGCTGGATTTGGGAGCCTTGCAGACCGTGGGCGCGGTGCGCATTTACTGGGAAACCGCCGCAGGCAAGGATTATGACATTCTTCTGTCCGAGGACGGCGAAAACTGGGTGAATGTAGCCACCGTGCAGGGCAATTCCACTGCCAACACATGGCTGACCTATGAATTTTCTCCCCGATCCGCCCGCTATATTAAGATGGACGGACACACCCGCGTGGGCGAATATGGCTTCTCCATCTATGAGATCGAGGTCTACCACCGCTATGCATCAGCGCTGTCCTTCACCTGCGTGTCGGAGGACGGCGGCATTGCCCTGACCATGAACGGGGCGATCTATCACCTGAAGGAGGTACGGTAAGATGAATGCAAAAAAGATTCTGACAGCAGTCCTTCTGCTTGCCACCCTGCTCCCCACCGCCGCTTGCTCGAAGCAAACGCAAGGCGATGTCACCACCCCTGCCGATAATGAGGCTACCGTCCCCGAGGCGGATGCCACGATCTCCTACACCCGCGGCGAGGGTTCACTCCTGCTTGCCGCAGGCGAAACGGTTGCCGTCACCCTGTCGGGACGGTATGAGATCCTCTCCCCCGACGATCTGACCGTCACCCACGCCTGCATCCGCCGGGGAGACAGCACCACCGTCACCCTGACCGGCAGAGTGGAAGGCTCCTCCTGCCTGCTGGCAGTATCCGAGAGCGGCGAGAGCTTTACCATCCCGCTGACCGTTTGGTCGCCCGCTCCCGAAGGAGAATCGGTCAACCGTGCGCTGACCGCAAAAATCACCTGCAATCCCGCAAATTCTCCTGCCGCCGAACAGCCCGCCATGCTGGGGGACGGCAGTAACTCCACCAAATGGCTGGTATTCGCCGATGCCGCAGAACTGACCTTCGCGCTGGAAAACGGCATCCCCCGCACAGTGAGCCGTTACACCCTCACCTCCGCCAATGATGATCCCGGACGCGATCCCGCCGCGTGGGTGCTGGAAGGCTCTGCCGACGGCGAAAATTGGGCGGTGCTGGACAGCCGCTCCGACCAAGTCTTCCGCGGTCGGCATACCGAAAACAGCTACGAAATCGAAGCCCCTGCCGCCTTCGCCTACTACCGTCTGCGGATCACGCAAAACTCCGGAGACGGGGAGACCCAGCTTGCCGAAGTCACGCTGTGGGAGGTAGGCAGTGGCAAAGCTGCCGCCATTCCCGATGCAAACGTCCCCCGGTCACTGACCCTTTCCGCCTCCGCCGTCTGCTTGGTGGAAGGCACCACGGTGGCACTTGCCGCCGAGGAAGCGGGGGTGTACTTTGCCGCCGACAATAGCGGTGCCGTTCTGCTGATTCCCACCGCCGAGGGCGTTACCGTTTGGGGACACGGCAGCGGAGATGCCACCGTTTGGGCATTCACCCCCGAGGGAGCCGTTGCCGCCTGCAAGGTTCACGTCATCGGGGAGGGTAGTTATCTGAACTGCACCACCGCTTTTGCAGGGCAATATGACAAATCGGTGAAAGCCGCCTTCGACGATGACCGCACCACCTCCGTAAAGCTGTCGGGCAGCGACGTGACAGTGGAATATACCATGACCGACGCGCTCTGCGCGGTCAACCGCTACGCCATCGTATCGGGCACCGAAGACAAAGCCTGCGATCCCAAGAGCTGGACGCTGGAGGGATCGGTAAACGGAACCGATTGGGTTCTGCTGGACAGCCGCTCCGACGAAATCTTCCAAGGCAGACAATTAAAGCGTGTTTTCGACTTTGAAAATACCGCTTGCTACACCCACTTCCGTCTGCACATCACCTCCAATAACGGCGGGGACAAGACGGTCCTCACCGAGATCCAACTGTTTGAAAACGGCCCCTTCCCCGACTCTTGGGCATTGGGCAATTTCGTGAAGCTGGACGGGGCAAATCCCATCCTCCTTCCCAACACCGACGATTCCTTTGTGGATCCCGTCAGCGGCGACGTGGTGTACTGGTCCAACGAAGCTCTGTACAATCCCACCGCCGTGGTGAAGGACGGCGTGATCGCCGTGCTTTACCGCTCCCAGGATCACCCGCTGGTCTCCCGCGTGGGACTCGCGCTGTCCACCGATGGTGTGCATTTTGACAATTTGGGCGCGCCGGTTCTCTACCCCGACAACGATGACTGCTATCCCTTTGAGATCGGCGGCGGATGCGAGGATCCCCGCGTGGTGCGCGATGCAGACGGAACCTACTATATGTACTACACCGCCTACAACCGGCCAAGCGGACTGGCACTTCTGTTCGTGGCTACCTCTACCGATCTGATCCATTGGGAGAAGCAGGGCGGCGCATTCGATCATGCCTACAACGGCAAATACGCAAGCGTTTGGGCAAAATCGGGATCGGTCATCTGCGATATGGTGGGTGATCAGTTCATCGCCCACAAATTCGGGGACGGCTACTATTATATGTACTACGGCGAGGGGACGGTCTACATCGCCCGCTCCACCGATCTGATCAATTGGACGCCTCTGGAAGACGAGGCGGGTCATTTGATCGCACCCATGTCTCCCCGCGCCGACTACTTTGACGCGCGACTGGTAGAATGCGGCCCTCAGGCGATCTACAGCGAGTACGGCATCCTGCTGATCTACAACGGCGCCAATGCCGATCCCCAGGGTAGCGGCGATTCCATGCTGATCTACAACGCCTACTGCCCCGGGCAGGTGCTGTTTGATCCTAAAGACCCCACCAAGATTCTGGAGCGTACCGAGACCTACTTTCTATATCCCGAAAAGGATTACGAGCTGGACGGTCTGGTGAACAACGTCTGCTTCGTGGAAGGTCTGGTCTACTACGACGGCAGCTGGTATCTCTACTACGGTACGGCTGACAGCCGTCTGGCAGTTGCAAACTACACGCCCGATCCCCGGGACGACAGCGCACTGAACGCCGCCATCGCCGCCGCAGAAACCGCAAACTATCAGGGAGAACTGCTCTCCACCGCCTATGCCGCTTTGCAAAGTGCTTACTACAAGCAGGCGTGGGTGGATGACATCGCCGCACGGCTGACAGCTGAAATCGGATAACCCACAACGGCGAGAGGGCGGCAAGCCCGCCCTCCCGCCTGTCAAAGTGTTCCGCAAAACCGCACATGGCATTGGAAAAGAGGCTGCCGCAATAAGCCCCTTGACGAACGCAACTGATATTTCGCTCCCGAGGCGACCGATGAGTGTTAATTGGTGCAAATCCTTCGATTCTGAGAGGAGGGGAAAACCATCTCAGACGCCGAAGTTTTTCCCCTCCTCTCCGCAGCCACCGCTCCGCGGTTGCTGCTCCTCTCCACCCTTTTCCTTGGCTCGACAGTTCTGCGAAATTCAAACCAAAAGCGGGAACTGTCGATAATTCGGGAATAATTCCTGTCAAACTGATAAGCGATATAAAAAACACTTGCACACATTTGTTGTGGCAAGTGTTTTTTGTTTTATGATGGCAATCAGTCATTCTCAAAAATCAATTAGCGCCGACCCCTTTTTACTTGGAAAAATGATTGATCTCAGCCTCATTCTTCCACTTGAGGGGAAAAGTGCCGTTTGCGCTCTTGGGGCGGGCTACACCGGGATGCCCCGCAGAATCCGACGTTCGGAAAAAACAGGCAAATTCCGCAATTGGATGATCCTCGCGATTGGCAGTTCCTTTTCGATCCTCTCGATCAGCAGATCCGCGGCAGTCCCTCTCCCACCAGCTGCCCCACCCGACGGGTACCGCCCAGCGGGGTGCGGAGGACGACTCCTTCGCCGGGTTCCGCTCTGCCGATAATGCAAGCGTTCTCGCCATAGGGGGACGAGCGGACAATCCCCAGTGCCCGCTCCGCATCTTCGGCAGGGAGAAGGGCGATCAGCTTGCCCTCGTTACCCATATAGAGGGGGGAAAGCCCCAGCAGTCCGCAAAAACTCCTGACGGCAGGGCTGATCGGGAGCGATTCCTCCGCAAGTTCGATTCGCACCCCCGATGCCTCGGCAAGTTCGGTAAGAACGGTTCCCAGACCCCCGCGGGTCACGTCCCGCATAGCGTGGGGAACGATCCCCGCCTCCAGCAGAGACTGCACCATGGCACTCAGAGGCGCGGCATCGCTTTGAATCAGGTTTTCGATGCCCATGCGGGCAGACAGCAGGGCGGCGTGATGATCGCCCAAAGTCCCCGACAGAAGAACTACGTCTCCCGCCATGGCACGGGATGCGCCGATCTCCACTCCCGCGGGGACAAGCCCCACACCTGTGGTGTTAACGAAGACCTGACCGTCTCCCTCCACCACCTTGGTGTCTCCCGCCACGATGGAAACTCCCGCTTCTTTGGCGGTCTCCGCCATCGAGCGGGCGATGCGATCCAGCGTTTCGGTGTCGGCGCCGGTCTCGATAATAAAGGCGGCGGTGAGGTAGCGAGGCGTCGCGCCCCGCATCAGCAGGTCGTTGACCGTTCCCGCCACCGCCAGCCGACCGATATCTCCACCTCTGAAAAAGAGGGGCGTGACCACGAAGGAGTCGGTGGTGATGGCAATTCGGGCAGATCCCTCTACCACGGCGGCATCTTCCATGGCGGCGAGGATGGGATTCTGAAAGTGTTTTGCGAACACGTCGCTGACAAGGCGCGCGGTGGATGCGCCGCCCGCACCTTCGGCAAGGGTAATTTTCATAGCTTGTTCCTTAACGTCTGTCATTGAGATAATAGTGATAGCAAGCGCCTTCCATGGAGACCATGCAAGCACCCAAGGGATGCTCCGGTGTGCAGGTTTTGCCAAACAGCAGGCAGTCGCAGGGGCGGGCGCGTCCTGCGATGACTTCGCCGCAATGACAGCCGGCGGGGATATGATCCTCGGTCAGCGCGTCGCTCCCGGCATCCAGCCGGGCAAATTCATCCCGCAGGCGCAGACCGCTGTCGGGAATTTCGCCCAGTCCCCGCCAAGAGGCGGTACAAGGCTCAAAATAGCGCGCCACGCGGCAAAGTGCCTCGGTATTTCCCTCCTCGGTGACGGCGGAGGGATAAAAATTGTAAACCTTCCCCTCTCCCGCAGACCGGGTCAGCGCAAGGATCGCCGCCAGAAGGGAGGGCACGGTGAATCCCGCCACGGCGAAGGGCTTGCCGACCTCCTCTGCCAGTTTGCCGAAAAGCGCAGAACCCGTGACGGCGGCAACGTGCCCGGGAGCGATGAACCCGTCAATGGCATTGTCGCCGTCCGTAAGGGTGCGGATCACGGCGGGCATGGTCTTCAGCGCGGTGAGGAGCTTCAGATTTTCGATTTTCTCCGAGAGGATCTGCTCTGCCAAAAGCGCGTAGATGGGCGCGGTGGTCTCAAATCCCACCGCCGCGAAGACGAAGGTGGTATCGGGATGGTTTTTCGCCAGCTCCAAGGCTTGAAAGGGCGTATAGACCATTTCCACCCGCGCACCGGGGGTGGAGCGCAGATCGCTCCGACTTCCCTTGACTCGGAGCAGATCGCCGAAACTGACCACACAGGTGTCCTCGACAGTCGCCAATTCCACGAGACGGTCGATATAAGCGCTGACCGTGACGCAGACGGGACAGCCGGGTCCCGAGATCAGACGGATACCCGGTGGCAAAAGCGAGGGGATTCCACACTCCGAGATAGCCGCGGTATGGGTACCGCAGACCTCCATCAAGGTGAGAGGGCGACCGTGATACGCACCAAGCGCCGCCACCAGATCAGCGGTCTTCATGGGTTTCGGTCTCTCCCATCATCTGCCGCAGATCGGCAAAAATCGCATCCATCTCCTCCGCCTCGGTAGCGGACAGCTTTTGGATGATCAGTCCTGCGTGAACCAGCACCCGATCACCGGGGGCAACCCCAGTCAGATCGGCACGGGCTTCCACGATATTGCCGTCAAAATCCACGCGGGCGACACCGTTCTCCACGGTCAGCACCCGTCCGGGCATTGCTACACACATAAAATCCTCCTATTGCCGGTGTGCGGCGATAAACGCCTGCCCCAGCGCGATTCCCCCGTCTCCGACGGGGACTGTTTGGTTTCGGTAAATCGTAAATCCTGCATCCTCTAAACGCTCTCCACAAAGGCGAAGGAGCAGACGGTTGGCAAACACGCCTCCCGACAGAGCAATAGCGGTACAGCAGAACTTTTCCGATGCGGCTACTGCCGCTTCCAGTGCGGCGGCGGCAATGGCGTGATGGAACCCCAGCGCCAGCGCGCCGACCGGCGTGCCCTTTCGCACCCCTTCCCGCAGAGCAAGCAGGAGCAGATCGGTGCGCCACACTTCCCCTTCTAAGGGAAGCGAAAGAGGGGCAGGATTCCCCTCCCACAGCGTAGCGGCATTTTCCAAAAGGATCGCCGCGCGCCCTTCGTAGGTATTTTCACAACAGATGCCGAGGATCGCCGATGCGGCGTCGAAAAGCCGTCCCATGGAGGAGGTTTTGATCCCCATCCCCGCCTTGACCGCGGCGGTGACAAGTACCTCCTCGGGTGTCTCAGGGGTTGCCCCCGCCCCCGCCAAAAAGAAGCGGGAGAGACGGAGGGCATCTCGGGCGCCCTCATCGCCACCCGGCATAGGCAGGGGGAGCAGATGCACCACCCGACGGTAGGCGCCCCCCTCACAAAGGAGCAGTTCCCCGCCCCAGACGGTGCCGTCCTCGCCGTAGCCCGTGCCGTCGAAGGCAAAGCCCAGCACGCGGTGCAGGCGATGCTCCGCCATCACCGAAGCGATATGGGCGTGATGGTGCTGAACCGACACAGTGGGCAGACCACTCCGCTCTGCCGCCTCCCGGCTGAAATAGCCGGGGTGCAGATCGCAGACCGCCCGCTTCGGGACGATACCCAGCAGGTGGGAAAGATGGCTCTGCAGATCGCTCCATCCGCGGCGGACGGACTCGTCTGCAAGATCTCCCATGGGTTGGGAAAGATAGACGTACTCGTCACGGCAGAGCGCGAATACCGATTTGAGATCGCCCCCCATGGCAAGGAGGGGCGCATTTGTCTCCCCATCCATGCGGATGGGCAGGGGCGCGTACCCTCTGGCGCGGCGCAGGAAGCAGGGCTCGCCCTTTTCCACGAACAGGAGCGAGTCATCCTGGGGGGTAACGATGGGGCGATCGTGAGTAAGGATCGCCGCGCGCCCGAAAAGCCACTCCTTCAGCGGGGCAAACTCGGTGAAGATCGGCTCTCCCGAACGGTTGGCACTGGTCATCACCAGCACCCCCGCCTCGGAAAGAAGCATTTGCAAGGGGGTAGAGGGGAGCATCACGCCGATTTGCAGGCTCTCGCCCGACACTTCGGGGGGAAAGAGCGTTCCCTTGGGCTTCAGCAGTACGATGGGGCGGGCGGGCGAGGTGAGCAGTTCGGCTTCGACAGCATTCACCTCTGCCACCTCTTGCACAGCGGCAAGCTCGGGAAAGAGAACCGCGAAGGGCTTCGCTTCCCTGCCCTTGACGGCACGGAGTGCGCGGATAGCACCCACATCGCTTGCAAGGCAGGCGAGATGAAAGCCGCCGTTATTTTTCACCGCCACGATTCCACCGTTTTGCAGTTGATCAAGCGCCGCTCGAACCGCCGCTTCGTCCCCTTCCACAGAGGGCGCGGCAGGATCGGCGGGGTAAAAGGTCAGCCGAGGTCCGCAATCCTTGCAAGCGATGGTCTGTGCATAGCTTCTGCGGTCGGCGGGAGTGTTATACTCGCGGGCACAGGACTTGCAGAGCATAAAATCCCGCATTGTCGTCCCCACGCGGTCATAGGGGAGTGCCAATTGGATGGAGTAGCGGGGACCGCAGAGGGCGCAGCTTTGGAAAGGATAGCGGTATCGGCGGGAGTCGGGATCGCGCAGTTCCCGCGCACACTCCCGGCAGGGCGCAATATCGGGGGAGATAATGGGGAGCAGACCGCCCTCCCTGCTGGCGGCGATGGTAAAGGTGTCGGGACATTCCGCGGGCAAAACCTCCGACGACTTACCGATTTCGGTCTCCAGATAGACCGTCCCTTTTGGGGGAGACGACAAAAGGCACTCGGTCAAGCCGTCCAGTGCCTCCTTTGTCCCGAAGGCGTGCACAGTGACGCCGCCGCCGATATTCCGCACGTCTCCCGTAATGCCGCGGGAGAGTGCCTCGCGGCGGACGAAGGGGCGGTAGCCCACCCCTTGCACCAATCCGCGGAGGGTTAACGTGCGCGTATATAGTTTCAGTTGGTTCATTTGATGTAGGTTTCAGCCAGAGGGATTTCCGCTTCGGATAAACTCTTCTTGGGGCAAGCTTCAATACAGCTCCCGCAAAGCAGGCAGTCTTCGCGGTGGATCGTCCAGGTCTTCGCCGCACGGTCTACCGCAATGGCGGAGGTGGGACATTTCTTGGCGCAAAGTCCGCAGAGGACGCAGGTGTCCATGGCAATAGCGATGCCGTTTCCCACAGACGCGGCGGTGGCGGGATTTGCGGGTTGGGCGGATTGGGTTTCCACAGGTGCAGGGGTTTCCGCAGGGGATGCCGCAGATGTTTCTGCGGGCGCGGGTACAGACGCAAGTACCGCCTTGGCTTCTGCCGATTTGGTATATATCTGAATACCGCTGGCGTCGATGCCCTCCACCGTCTTCGACAGACTGTGCTTGTGGCAAACGTCAATACAGTTGCCGCAAACTACGCAGGACTGGCGGTTGATCGACCAGGTTCCCGCCTTCCGATCCACCGCGATGGCGGAAGTAGGACAGCGGCGAACGCAAAGTCCGCAGAGGACGCAGGTGGAAAGATCCACTGTGATTCCTTCGGTACCCGCGGGCTGTGCGGTAATCGGCGCACGCTCTTTCGGTTGGGCAAAGTTGGTTTCTGCCGCCGCTTTGGTGTAGGTCTCCACGTGGGAATGACCCTGTTCGGGAACCAGCGCAAGGGAGTGCTTCGGACATCCGTTGACACAGTTGCCGCATTGGAGACAGGCGGTACGGTCTACCGTCCATGTGCCGCCTGCCCGATCCGCCTTCAGCGCACCGGTAGGACAGCGGCGGGCGCAAAGTCCGCAGAGAACGCAGGAGGTCATATCAATGACCAGCACGCGCTCGGGGGCGATAGGCTTGCCGTCAGCAGGAGCAGGCACCAGCGTGTGGACTGCAGGGATGGGTGCTTCGCCCTTGCGGAAAAGTTCGCTCCGCTTCTCCGCTCCGGAGGATGGATAAGCACCCTCCATGGTGAGACACTTTTTAGGGCAGTTCAGCACGCAGTTGCCGCATTGGACGCAACTCATCCGATGGATGGTCCAGGATTTGGCGGAACGGTCTACCGTGATGGCATCGGCAGGGCAGCGGCGGTTACACAGACCGCAGAAAATGCAGTCGTCGATATTCACCTGCACCGCACCGCGGGTACGGGGAGTCTGCCGCGCGGGAACGTCGGGATACGCCCGGGTTGCAGGCTTGGTAAACAGGTTTTTCAGCGCAAATTTGGTGAATTTGAAAATTCCGGCCATAAATTTGACATTACCTTTCTAAAAGTGGGAGCCTTACCGTTCGGTACAGCTGATGCAGGGGTCGATGGTCAGGATCAGCAAGGGGACGTCTGCAAACTGGGCACCGGGCAGGATTTTCAGCAGAGAGTAGATATTGCTGAAGGTGGGGGTGCGCACGCGGAACCGCTCCAGATTGCGGGTACCGTTGGCTTTCATATAATAGAGCGCTTCACCCCGGGGCTGTTCCACCCGGACGGTTGCCTCGCCCTTGGGGTTGCCCTTCACGGGAATATAAATCTCGCCGTCGGGGATCTTGTCTACCGCCTGGCGGATGATCTGAAAGGATTGGAAGATCTCACCAATCCGAACTTCACAGCGTGCCAGCGAATCGCAGCCGTTAGAAGTGATGATGTCGAAATCCAGGTCGCCGTAAGCGGCATACCCCAACTTGCGGGTGTCCAGTTCAATGCCGCTGGCGCGCATCAGGGGACCTACCGCTCCGTAGAGGATCGCGTCACTCTTGGACAGCACGCCCACCTCAAACAAACGGACGCGAACGGTGGAATCCTTCAGGAAAACCTTGGTCAGAGAGCGCAGTTCCGATTCCATCTTGTCAAACTGTGCCACGAAACCGGCAAGCATCTGCCGGTCCATATCGCGGGCGACACCGCCGATGAGATTCACCGACGAGATGAGTCTGCCGCCGGTGGAGTCTTCCACCATGTCGAGGATCTTCTCGCGGATGCGCCAGCTTTGCATGAACAACGCTTCAAAGCCAAAGGCGTCTGCCAAAAGTCCCAGCCATAACAGATGACTGTGGAGGCGCGACAGCTCGCACCAGATGGTGCGCAAATACTTGGCGCGGTCGGGAATCTCCACGCCGAAGATGCGCTCGGCGCACTCGCAATAGGACATTCCGTGCATATAACTGCAAATGCCGCAGATCCGCTCCACGACGTAGAGATAATCGTTAAAATCCCGCTTGGAGGCAAGATCCTCCATGCCGCGGTGGACAAATCCGAAGGAAGGGATGGCTTCCACTACCTTCTCGTCCTCCAGCACCAAGTCCAAATGAATCGGCTCGGGCAGGACGGGGTGTTGCGGGCCAAAGGGGACTATCGTTCGTTTCATCGCACTTTCCCTCCTTATTTCATGGGATGTCCCTGCACGTGATAGAGTTTCACGCGAGGGTCTTCGGGAATACCGACTATGTTGACGCCGAACAGCTCCGCCATCTCCTGCTCGTACAGCTGGGCGGAGGGGTAGATGCCGCTGATGCTTTCCACGGCGGTATCCTCGGCGATCACCAGCTCCAGATTGATCAGATGATAGCCCGACGCCACGGAATAGATCAGCTGATAGCCGTCGGGGGTGCGGGTTGCGTGAATCTGCACCAGTCTGCACCCTTCTGCGGCAGCTTCTTTGATATATTGCTTCAGCACGGCAGGGCCGATGCTGACCGTCTCGGTCTTATTGATCATGGGATTCTCCTTCCGAGGGGGCAGACGATTGTGCGTACTTCTTTTCCAGCACATCCAACGCCTGCACGATGCCGTCGATAATGGATTCGGGACGGGCGGCACAGCCGGGAACGTAAACGTCCACGGGAATGGTGGTGTCCACGCCGCCTTTGATATTGTAGCAGTCTCGGAAAACGCCGCCGGAGCAGGCACAGATTCCCACCGCCACCACCACCTTCGGGCTGGGCATCTGAGTGTAGATCTGACGAACTACCGACTCGTTGTGATAATTGATTCCGCCGGTGATCAGCAGAATGTCCGCCTGGCGGGGATCACCGGTATTGATCACCCCGAAGCGTTCAATGTCGTACAGCGGAGTGAGACTTGCCAGCACTTCGATATCACAGCCGTTACAGCTGCTGCCGTCATAGTGCATGACCCAGGGAGATTTGGTATATTGAGGCATAATCATCTATTCCTTTCGGAAAATCAGAAAAACATCCGGATAAGCTCCAGCACCAGCAGATTGCCGCCGCCGCACACGGCGGTAACGATCCAAGCCGAGGAGAGCATATGGTTCCACTTCACGCGGGCACTGGTATTGTCGATCAGCACCTCCAGGAACCAGACCAGCAAAACTGCACCCATCGCCAAAGGAATGCTCCACAGGGAGGCATGGACGAAGAAGAGCGCCACCAGTCCGAACAGAAAGACATTTTCGTACCAGTGGGACAGCTCCACCAGTCCCATCATCGCCCCCGAAAACTCGGTAGTCACACCCTTGACCAACTCTTGGTGCGCGTGGTGAGAGGTGGACAGATCGAAGGGAGATTTGCGAAATTTAATGGTGAGAATAAAGAGCAGACCGATGAACACACCGGGTAGCTTCACAATTGCGGGCGTTTGGGTGTAAAACACATCCACACCACGGAAGGAGCCGTTTGCCATGTAGAAGCCCACCGCGGTCAGCAGGATCATGGGCTCGTAGGAGAGCATCTGAATCAGCTCCCGCTGGGCGCCCAACTCTGCGTAGGGAGAATTGGTGACCGTTGCCGCCAGCACGAAAAACATACAAGCGGTGGTCAGCACGAAAAAGACCAGAAGCAGATCAAATCCGCCAAAGAACAGCGCACCCGTGCCCACTACCATGATCAGGAAGGAGATGACCATCACAAACTGGTAGCGGCTTACCGCCAGCACCTGCTTTTTGAAGAGTTTGATCACGTCGTAGAAGGGTTGCAGGAGGGGAGGTCCCATTCGTCCCTGCATCCGTGCGGACAGTTTGCGATCGCACCCCGCCAAAAGGCCTCCGATCAAGGGAGCCAGCAGGATATAAGCCAGCATGGAGAGGATTCTATACAGATAAACCATCAGAACGCACCTCCAAACGTCAAAATGAAGCAGACCATGATCACGATCACAGCAGCCCATGCCACAGGCAAATACAGCTTCTGTTCCCCGAACAGTTCGGTCATGTACCAGTTGGACAAATACATTTTCTTGGGCTGACCGTAGGAATCCTCGTAATGGCGGTGATCCCCTTCGTTGATGCCCGACATATACAGCGGGCTTCGGTCGATCTGCACCTTGTCCGACAGGAATTTTGCCAGCAGGGGAACGATGAACACAGCCACCAGCAGGCAAAGCATCACCACCTGATCGGGCAGAGAGAGGAGCTGATGCGCTCCCTGAAAGCCCAGATCGCCCAACAGGGGCGTGACGAACCCTTCGGAGAAGAAGGGATAGGCGGCACAAAGGAGCAGCATCAGCAGCATATGACAGCCCAGCGACATCCATTGGGAGTTGGCGGTATGATCGTCTTCGCGGTCGGTGCCTGCGGGAACCGCCAGCAATTTAATCAGCCATTTGGTCCAGTAGACCATGGTGGTAGCACTGCCGAATGCCACGAGAATCACCAGCAGAACGCTGATGCCGCCGGCATTCAGGAAGGAAGTCAGCGCCTGCCATTTGGCGATGAGCATTCCGAAGGGAGCCAAAAACATTCCCGCAATGCCGATGATCAGCGCCGAGGCAAGTCCCGGCTGACGGCGGAACAAACCGTGCATATCTTCGATATTACGGCTTCCGATGGCGTGTTCTACCGCACCCACCGTCTGGAACAGGAGTGCTTTGGATACAGCGTGGAAAATCAGCAGGATCACGCCCGCCCAGACCGTTTCTGCGGTTCCGACCCCTGCACAGACAGTGATCAGACCCAAATTGGAAACGGTAGACCATGCCAGCACCCGCTTGCCGTCGCTGTGGGTAATGGCGATCATGCTGGCGATGAAGAAGGTGAGACCGCCGACGATCTGCACCATAATGCCCGTGACCTCCCCGCTCATGGCAGGAGACAGACGGAGCAGGAGATACACGCCCGCTTTGACCATGGTGGCACTGTGCAGGAGGGCGGAACTGGGGGTAGGAGCCACCATCGCGCCCAACAGCCACTTGGAAAAAGGAATCTGTGCCGATTTGGTCAGTGCCGCAAGGGCAAGGAGGAAGATCACAAGTCCTATTTTGCTTGCAGGGCGACTCAATACCGCCTCCAGATTAACGGTGTGAAAACGGGTAGCGCAGTAGCCGATTGCCGCCGCGAAGGCTGCGCCGCCCAGCAGATTCATCCACAGAGCGCGGAAGGAATTGCCGATTGCCCGCTCCTCTTTGGTGTAGCAGATCAGCAGGAAGGATACCACGCTGGTGATCTCCCAGAAGAAGTAGATCCAAACCAGTGAACCGGACAGTACCAGCCCGAACATTGCGCCCAGAAAAACATAGAGCATGGCGAAGAAGAAGGGTCTGCGATCCCGAAATTCGCGGTGATGATGGTGATAATCCTTCATATAACCCAGCGCGTAGATGCAGATCAGTCCGCCCACCACCGCGATGATCAGACACATCAGCAGTGAGAGACGATCCAGATGGATGACCCCTGCGCCCTCGTGGATTTTGCCCGACAGTTCCAGCCAGCATAGCAGACCGGTCTGCGCCATGGAGAGGAGCGCGACGAAGAAGCGTTTGTGCTTGATCGACAGCCACACTACCATGCACATCAGAAAAAGTTCCACACCCAGCATGACATAGCCGATGGCAGGGATCATCGCCTCGGTGAGAAAACCGTTTCGGGCAGGGAGAGTCAGGCTATGCTGTCCTTTCTTATACCACAGCACAGTCAGCGTAAGGGCTACCGCCATCAGCACGCCGCTGCCGCCGTAGGTCAGCACTTTCCGAACGCTGTCGGAGCGGATCAGCGATTGGGCGATGGCTATCGCAAATGGGAGAAGAATCAGAAGTATGATCCAAAGTTCCATAGAATAAATCCTTCTAAATATCCTTGATGATTGGGCTCTTTTTTCCAAAGTATCGGACTGTGACAGAAAAGAAGAGCATACGACATTTATTGTAGCACAAAACAAAGAAAAATGCAAGCCCTATCTTTTGAGTTCGCTAAAAATTGCAATATTATATCAAAATTATATCAAATTAAAAAGTGATTGGGTTTCGTTTCTTTACAAAACTCAATCACTTCGGGAAAAATATAGTGTAATCGGTCAGGAATTCCTCCGCCCCGTCTTCCGCGCGATGAACCAATCCACTGCCGCCGCCACCACAGCCGCCAGCGCATACGCTGCGATGTCCATCAAGTCAAAGACCGACCCCACGGCGATCTGCACGTTCTGATTTTCGACGCCCAGCAGGGCGATTATATTGATAAACTGAAGCACCTCCACCGTAACCGCAAAGGCAAACAGCAATAGCGGCAGGATGCGAAGCCCCGTGGGTTTCACGGTGCGGGCAAGGGCGTAGAGAAACAACACTACCGCAAAGTCGCCCACCGTATTCCTCAAAAAGCCGCTCGTTCCCGCCAGCAGGATCAGCACCGCCAACAGCAGAGCCGCCGTCAGGGAAAAATATGCGCGCAAGGTTTGTTTGTTCATGGATGGGTTCCCTCCATCAGATTCGCCACCACGCCGTTGATGGCGGCGTTTGCCATATGTTCCGAAAGATTGTATCCGAATACGGTTTCAAGGGTCGGCAGTTTTGATCCCGCTGCGATGCCGTATTCACTGCATTTGTCCAGATAGATGGCGCGCAGTTCTCTTTTCGCCACGGCGGATACCTCGGGATCGTCGCTCTCATACACCCGAACCAGAGCAGGGATCGCCGCGTCCGATAGATTTCTGAGCAGTTCCATGTCTACGGTAGACAAATTTCCCGCTTCCCATGCGCGGACGTTGTATTCCGCCGTAATGCGGTCGGGGTCTCCATAGGCCACCGCGCCCACCAAAACAATTGCCGCGATCAGCACCACGGGAAGCGAGCGGAAGCCTTTCAGAATCCTTCCCAAAATCAGCATAACAAAGAGCACCGCCCAAAAGAGCATAATCACCGATGCCGTCAACCGTTTGGGGGTGAGTCCGTACAACCGCACATATAACACCATCTTGGCAAGTGCCGTGGCGATCAGCAACAAATTGAACCCGCAGAGAAAGATCAGCAGACCGTTGCACACGGCGGAAAGTCCATCCTTCTTGGCAAGGGCTACGCCTGCGCCGATCAGCACCAGCGTCAGCATGGCAAAGGCAAACAGTTCGAAAAAGCCGCGTCTTGCATATTCTGCCGCCGTCATGGTCTCGGGAATGATCCCCAGAAAGCCGTTGAACAGATAGGACAGTTGCGCCAGAAGATAGGCAAGGCAAATGAGTGTGATGGCACCGTAAAAGCCGGTCAGCAAATTGCCGGGAAGTATTCCCGTGAAAGCCAAGTATCGGCAAGACGGCGCACGGCGCTGCCGAAAGAGCATCCCACTGATCGGGAAAAACAGGAGCAGTGCCAATCCCAATGCGCAGAAGAAGTCCGCAGAGCCGTCAAAGACCGTATGCACCACCGATTCCAGCACGCGCTCTGCCGATTCCACCATTCCGTCAAACGCGGCATCGGCGGAGGTGAGAATGGGCAAAAGGATTACAATGGCGGGCAAAGCCAGCAGAACACCCGCCAAGATGCCCCACGGGAAACGGCGGCGATGCGGTACATCCTCTGCCGATTGGCAACGACGTTGCCCGAAGTATTGAGAAAGCCCTTCTCCCAGTTCACAAAAGCCCACGAACAAAGCCGACAGCGCTGCCATCGCGGCAGATAACAGTTCTCCCATCCTGCCTCCGGTGCCGCCGTTGCCGGTTGCAAACGCCACCCAAAGGATCAATGCCGTCCCCTGCAACAGGAAGAGGAGCACCCGCACCCCCATATGTGCGGTAATGGCGTAAACGGGGGTGAACAGCACGCTTGCCAACAGGCAGAGCCGCGCGGAAAGCGGATTGCACCACCCGGGCGCGCCCTTCACATACCACACCGCGGCGCCCACCAGAAGAATCCAGACTACGGCAAATCCTGCGGCAAGCCCGCCTGCCATCATCATAAAGAACAGCAAAGTCAGAGCGGACAGACTGCCTGCAAGCAGCCATATTTCTCTTTTTTCTGCATTCAATTTTACCATAAAATCCTCCTTTTCGCGACAGAAACAGATCATCAATTCAATTTTTCATCAGACAATTGGCAATTTCATTTGGGATACGACCGTAGTTCCCCCAAAATGGGGGAATCGTCCCTCAGCGCAAACTGTCCTCCTCCTCGTAGGAGAACAGATCCGCAGGCTGGCATTGCAGTTCGCGGCAGAGGGCTTCCAAAGTGGAGAACCGAATCGCCTTTGCCTTATTGTTTTTGAGGATGGACAGATTCGCTTGCGTAATGCCCACCCGAGCCGCCAACTCGCCCAAAGAGATCCGTCGGCGCGCCATCATAATATCCAGATTTACGATAATTTTTTTCATAGGAGCCTCCGATTTTGTTCCGACCCGCGGGTCAAATGGTCAGACTGTTTTCTTCGGCGATCTCGCAAGAGGTCAGCAGAAGCCGCACCAATACCTGCAAAAGCAGACCGATGAAGAGTGCCGCCACGGCGATCAGTAAAAGAGGCAGGTAAACGATTCCCGTGGCGATGCAGACGATGCCGATGTAAAGCGCACAGATCGACAGCCAGCGGAAGCAAACCGCATTCTGCCGCGCGAAGAGTTTTTCTTTCACCAGATTGTGCAATATTCTCGAAAGCAGTCCCAGCGCGGCAAAACCTGCCGGCAGACAAATGTAGAACGCCAGTTGAATGCGGAAAATCAGATCGGCGGCGTTATAAGCGGAGGTCAGTTCGAAATACTTTTTGAGCAGCGCGGGGAGCGTAAACGCCAGCACCGCCAGCACGGGGATGAGAAACAGCGTAAAGGTAAGGCACACGGTCGTGACGATTCGGGTTCGTTTCATAGGGATCATCCTTCCTGAATTTCTTGGTGTTTCCATTATAGCACATGAGCGCACACTTGTCAATAGGCTTTTATCGTTTTTCAATAATTATTTTTTGTATTATTTGACGACGATGAAAATATCCTTCAGATTGGAAGGGTGAGGGGGATCACACCAATTCAACAGCTTTCTTGCAATGTTTGCAAAAAACGCCCGGCAAGCATTTACCGGGCGTTTACAGAAGTTTTTGGAGTTCCAAGAACCTTTTTTCAAAAAGGTTCTTGATGGGGGTGGAATCCCAACAAAATCACTTCGTGGGGATGACCGTGTGCTCGTTTTTGACGCGGCGCAGGATCAGGTGAGTCTTGGTGACCGACACACCGTCAAAGGAGCGGACGGTGCGATAGATATCTTCCAGACCGTCGGTGGAATCGGTGACGATCTGCAGGATGTAGTCGAAATCGCCGGTCACGCAGTCGCAGGAAACGATGCTGGGCAGAGCCATGACCATGTTGATGAAATTATCAGCGTAGTGCGGATGCTCAAGTGCCACTTCCATAATCGCCGACACACCGTTACCGATCTTCTTCTGATCGATAATAACGGTATACTGACGGATGATCCCTGCCTGCTCCATCCGTTTGATACGTTCGGTGACGGCAGATACCGACAATTTGATGGAATCGCCGATAGCGGAAGCCTTTGCGCGGGCATTCTCCTTCAGAAGCTGCAGAATTTTCAGATCAATGCTGTCCATTGTATTCCTCCGAAAAACAAATCGTTCATGAGTGTTATTTTACCATAATTTTTTTTGCAAATCAAGTGGTTTCACAAATTATTTTTTGATTTGAGCCGTTTTATTTGTTTTTTCCAAAAGTCCGCGTCCCCAGTACACCAGTACCGACAGCATATTCAGCGTTTCGGTGATCACGCCGGGGAGCGATCCTGCCAGAATATTGTACACCATCCAGCCGGGAGAGACCGCAAAAAAGTGTACCACGCGGATCACGCTTCCCTTTCCGCTCCAGAACAAATAGGACGCCACGGTCATGATCACCCCTAAAACGAAATCGGGGATCCCCACCGTCACACCCGGCAGAAGCAGAAAGGCAAAGGGAGCGACACCGTATGCCAGAGACAGAACGTGCATGGCGATCTTTCCCGAAGCCTTGCGGGAATCAGTGCAGAGGATCGCCAGATTCCGAAGTACGTTCAGCGCGTTGAGGATCGCTCCCGTCACAGCACCCAAAAGGGCAAAATGTACCGAAAACAGCCCGGTTGCCACCGCCATCACCCACAGCGTTCCCCGCGGGTTCTTCACTTGAAAGGAGCAGACCACCGTCGCCATGGCGACGTATCCCACCAGTCGGGCAATCAGCTGTGGATTCACGGCACCTGCTCCTTTCCTGCCATTCTCCGATCCAGCACGATCAGCACGATCGCCGCAAAGATCGCCGTCACGGCAAGCCATGCCAGCACCGCCTTGACGGCATCGCCTGTAAAGAGCAAGGGGGGCGTGTCACTCAGCCCTTTTTCAAAGCGATCCGCCATGCTGTGATCCAAAATCAGTAAGGATGCCGACGCCAAAGCGAACAGGGCGGCAAGGATCCCCGACACCCATCGCAGGGAATAGAATCCCAGTTGCCGATCGGTCAGCAACCTGCCCACGCAAAGCAGTACGGACAGGGAAAGCACCGCCACCAGTCCCTTGGTCATCTCGTGATTGATAAACGCCATCGCCGTGTTATAGCGATCGGTAATGTAAAATGTCAGAAGCATCAGCGACCAAATGACAGACAGATGGGCGCAGATATTGGAGATAGTTTTCCAAATTCTCATACGATCCTCCTTATCCCACTTCGCCCACGCAGATGATATCGCTGATGGAACGTTCTCCTTCGAAAGAGACCAGTATATCACCGTCGAAATAGCCGTAAACGCTGGCACCGCCATCCAGATTGTAAGCCTGCTTGCAACCTGCCTCGGAAAGGAGCTTTGCCAGTTCGTCCATATTGATCCCATCGCCGCCGTCATTGGTGTCGTCCCGATTGCCGTCCACTACCAGCAAAACGTAATGTCCCGGCTCCACGTAACCGATAGCGGCGCGGGGATTGAGCCGCCAGACCGTGCTGTTGATTTTGGTCTTGGCGGAGCCGTCGTCATTCAGCAGTTCGGGACCGAAGCTCCATACTTGATACGGAGCCTTCGCCACCAACTCGTCCCAGTCAAACTCGTCCGGCGTGATGGTCTCCATGGTTCCGTCCCAGTACAGGACACAAATGTCGGAAGTGATGTAGCTCTTTTTGCGGATCACGTTGCCGTTGCGGATGATGATCTCTTTGGACGATGCGCCCGAGTTGAAGACGTCGCCGTTGATGGCGAGCAGTGCGTTGGTACCCGACAGAAGGTTTTGGAACGGTTTGTTTTTTCCCACACTGTACGAGGTAAACAGATTGTCGATATTCCGCACGTAAACGTCTGCCAGACAGTAGCGCACGGTGGTGTTGCTCTTTTGGGTTGAATCTTTTTTGGCGTATTGTTCAAGCTGTGTCACTACCTCGGTGACCTTGATATAAACGTCGTGGCTCTGATAATAATCCTCACCGCGGTTGACCTCTCCCTTGCCCTGCGCAAACAGCTTTGCAAAGCGCGCGCCGAAATCGCCGGAGGTGTCCAGCGGCGGCTCGGTCACTTCCGGAATCTTTTCGGTGGTAACCGGGCTACTGCCATCCGTGGTGACTTCCGGGGTCGGATCGGTAATGGGAGTGGGCAGAGTGGTGGAATCAGATACGGTCACGCGGGGCGGGCGGGTGATGACCATCTCGGGCGGCTCGGTTACATTGGGATCTGCGCCGATTCCCCAGATATCACGGATATGATGAAAATAGCAGAAAAATGACAAAAAGACCGCCAATAACAGCAGATCTGTCAGGACGAGCGCCCATACGGGCGTACGGTTATTTGCAGATCGGTTCATTCCTGTACGCTTCTTTCGGTAAATATCAAATTTGATGAAAACTCATCGGAATGCTTTATTATACCATCCCGGTTGTACAAATGCAAGTTCTTTCATGTAAATAATCGGCAAAGAGGACGATTTTTCTCTACTCGTCGGGTTGTTTTTTCCGGCTGGGTGTGCTATACTGTTAAAAAATCAAGGAGAATCGCATGAGTAGACCTGCCGTTTTAGTATTCGGAGAAATCATTTGGGATGTTTATCCCGATCAGAATTGCATCGGAGGAGCGCCGCTGAATTTTGCCGCCCACTTCGTCCGTGAAGGAGGAAGAGCCGCACTGCTGTCTGCCGTCGGCAAAGACCCGCTGGGACAAGGAGCACTGGCGTTTCTCGATCGCAACGGAGTAGACACCGCTTTCGTCTCTTCGCTGGATCTGCCCACGGGACGGTGCGATGTAACGCTTTCCGCGGCGGGTGTTCCCTCCTATTGTGTAGTCCCTGATGTGGCATACGATCACATTCCCGCCGTCCCTTCCCTGCCCGATGCGGTGAAGGATGCGGGATATGATGTGCTGTATTTCGGCACGCTGGCACAGAGGGGCGAAAGCCGCGCAGCACTGGAACTTTTGCTGAAGCAAGGCAGTTTCCGCCACGTTTTCTGCGATGTAAACCTGCGCCCCAACTGCTATGACAA
The DNA here is from genome assembly GCA_051867925.1 of Eubacteriales bacterium. GTDB lineage: Bacteria > Bacillota > Clostridia > Oscillospirales > CAG-272 > CAKSQF01. The sequence goes on along the minus strand of JBJDZI010000121.1, from coordinate 533 downwards.
GGGATCTGTAGAAAACTGTCTGACTTACGCCACCCTGCTGAAAATCAGCGACGAGGAGGAGCCGCTCCTGCGAGGGATCGCAGGCTATCTGCCCGCCGATGCCCCCGTAGACGATGCCCCCGCGGTGCTGTTTGCCGCTCATCCCAATTTGGAAGCGATCCTGCTGACCCGCGGTGCAGAGGGAGCGACCTTGTTCTGCCGCGGATGCGCTCCGCTGAGCATCCCTGCCGTCCCCGTAGAGGTGGTCTCCACCGTAGGCGCAGGCGACAGTTTCGGAGCGGCGTGGCTCTATCACCGGCTGACGGGTGACGCCCCCCGCGTCTGTCTGGAAGCGGCAACCAATCGTGCCGCCCATGTCATCGCCCACAGTGAAGCCGTGCCGGAAATGTGAATTGAAGCAGATTTTATGCAGGAACCTTCTTGAAAGAAGGTTCCTGCACCTCCAAGAACTTTATTGAAAGGCGGCAAGTACTTGCCGCCTCAGTTTGTCGAAAAAGTATACAAGAATACTGGAGGAAGGGGAAAACCATCTC
>JBJDZI010000120.1:0-6035 GCA_051867925.1 Eubacteriales bacterium | reverse complement strand
CCGTTGTTTCCAAGAGGAGGGGAAAACCATCTCAGACGCCGAAGTTTTTCCCCTCCTCTCGGGCTCTCCTCCCCTTTCCTTGGCTCGGCAGTTTGGCGCATATCTGCGGCTCGGCACTCTGAATTTTTGGTTGATCGACAATCCGAAAAAAACCGAGGCGATTGCCTCGGTTCTTTTCCATATGAATTCAGCGAACAGAACGCTTCTTGGATACGAATACTACCCCTGCCAGAGCGACTACGGAGAGCAAAGCTGCAACTACCGCGAAATCGCCGGTCTCGGGAGCTTTCTTCACATCGCCGCATACGGTGCATACGCCGTCCACATAATTATGACCGGGAGCCTTGGTAACGGTGGTTTCGGTCTTGCCGCACTTGTCACAAGTAACGGTAGAAGTAGTGTCCTTGGTGCAGGAGCCTTGGTCAACAACCGGCTCACCCCAAGAGTGTTCGCAAGCCTTGTAGATCTTGATCTCACCGATCTGCACATACATATCGGTGCCGTCTTCTCTGTCCACTTCAGCAGCGAATGTGTAAACTTCCAGTTTGAAGTACTTGTATGCAACGTCGGTTTCTGCCTCGTAAGCAACCAGCTTGTTGTTGATATCGGGCTGGTCTGCATCCTTGACGTCGTCGATGAGAACGTAATCAGTGCCGTCTACGGATGCCCACAGTTTCCATTCAACGGGCTGTCTTCCGGGGAATCTTGCGTCGTCGTTACCGGTACCCAGAGCGTAGTAACCAACCTTGGTCGCTTCCGTCAGCTGGAACTTGATTACAACAGGACCGGTACCTACGATATGGTGTCCTTCGTACTTGTTGGTGAGGTTGCCATCAAACAGATTGCCTTCAGAACCGTGAGGCTCCTGCAGACCGTCTTTCAGCAGAGGATTTTCAGCGGAAACGGTGGTGGTATCAACGGCAGCCTCTTCATGCTTGGAGAGGATTTCGGCGGATTCGAGAACCTTGTCGGTATCAGCCTTGGAGGGTGCGGTAGTACCGAAAGTGGAGTACTTGCCGTTTGCCCATACGATGGTAACGGATGCGTAGCTGTCAGCCAGACCGGTGCAAATTGCAGAGATCTCAACTTTTCTGTTACCCTTATCGGTAATGGTTACCTTATCGGTCGCTTCCGTGCCGCAGATGTATGCGGTGTAACTGCTCATGTCGGGAGTTGCGTGGAACTCGGGAGAACCGCTGAGTTTGCTCTCGTCGAAGTTATAACTAAAGGCTGCGCTGCCCCAGATGCCGGCATCTCTGGCGGTAGCAACTTCTGCGGGAAGCACGTAACCGCCGGAAGTCACCTTACCGGTGTTGGTGGTGTTCTCAACAGTGAAGTTGTTCGAATTGTTGTGACCGACATATGCGTTTGCAACAATGTACAGAGCGGAAACATCGCCCTTGTTTGCGCTATCCTTGATGGTAACCGTTGCGCCGCCATCCGTTACTGCGCCAATGAAGCCGCCTGCTCCACGGTAGTCGGCATACAAATTGGTAGAGCTGACATTGCCCTCGTTGGTACAACCGGTGATCTCAATGGTAGCACCGCTGTGAACTTTACCGATCAGACCGCCTGCAACCTCGCCGACCACGTTACCTTTGTTGGTACAGTTGATCAGTTTTACGGTAGGCTTATTTTCGACAGCACCGATCAGACCGCCCTGACCGTTAGAAGCGTTAGCGGCAGTAAAGCTGACGTTGGTGGTAACGTTTTCAACGGTGACCACGCTACCGTCGTCCTTCACGGTACCGATCAGAGCCGCGGTGCTGTTGCCGGTGCTTTCCATCGTACCGACGACGGTCAGGTTCTTGATGGTACAACCGGCGACTGTGCAGAACAGTGCAGTGCGCGCTGCATCGGTATCCTTGATAGCCAGAGTAACGGTGTGTCCGTCACCGTCAAAAGTACCGGTAAACTTTTTGCCCTCTTCCTTATAGGAAAGGCCTTCGGTTACGGTGATGTCCGCGGTCAACTTGTAGTTGCCGCCGAGGTTATCCTCGATTGCCAGAAAATCTTCTGCAGTAGAGATCTCAACCGCATCGTCTGCAAAAACGCTGAACGCGGGGATCATACACAGAAGCATTGCCGCAACCAGGACAAAAGATAGTGTTTTTTTCATCATGTACCTCCTGAAAAATTGTTTCGGTTTCCAACCGATATTTGGTGGTTTTATTTTAACATACCGTTCACAGTTTGTCAACAACGTTTTTTCTCAATCTTCAGTCGAATACGATGTCAAAATCAACAAAGTTTTCGAGCGATATTTGTTTAATTTGCGCAAATATTTCAATTATCAAAGATTGCATATAAAAAAGAAAGAAGTCAAACAAGTGCCTTGCTTGCTCTGTCTCCGCTTTTTTCGGAGCGGCATCACGTCCGTACGATCCGGCAAAATGTAAAAAAGAACCGAGGCAATTGCCTCGGTTCTTCGGGTCAGATGAATTAGTAAGCGGCGTTTCTCTTCTTGGAAACGACCACTGCGGTAGCTACCATTGCGATAGCGGAAACTGCGATCAGCACAGTCAGAGCGTCGCCGGTAGGAGCGGGCTTTTCGGAATCGGTAGGCTGGTCGGGCTGGTCAGGCTGTTCAGCTTGGGGATGCGTGCCGTTGTAAGCAACGCCTGCAGCAACTACGGAATAGCCGTCCACGGGCAGTGCATCGGGCAGAGTTACGTCGCCGGTGTACAGCTCCAGCTCGCCCATCTGGAAGTAGCCTGCACCCAGAGTGGAGGTGATTACCAGTTTATAGTACTTGTACTCGGTAGTTGCGGGCAGTTTGAATGCGGTAGGTGCATAGTTTGCATTGCCCTTCATGCCGGAAGCCGCAACGTTCTTAATCTCGACGTAGTCGGTGCCGTTGGTGGAACCGTAGAGTTTGAATGCGCCGGGTGCGCGGTTGTTCCAATCCTTATCGTCGTTACCGGTGTAAAGTACCAGATAGGAAGCCTTTACAGCAGATTCGGTCTCGAAAGTCAGCGTAATGCCTTCGCCGGGGAAGCCGCCTTCCCACTTGCCGGTACCGTCGCCGACGCCATTGGTCAGGCTACCCAGTTTGTCAGATGCAAAGGTGGAGGCGAGGTTGGTCAGAGTCTGTTTGGTAGCGCCGGTAGTAACAGCGGTAGTATTGGCATCAGTCAAACCGGATGCGTTGAGCGTATTCTTGCTGTTGATGGTAGTGCTGATCCAGTAATCCTTGTAAGCGCCGTCAGAGGTGACCTTCAGTTCCAGCAGAGACTGACCGGGAACGTAATCGGTTGCCTCGATGGTGTACATCTTGGTGTCAGCATCGTATGCGGTTACCCGGAAGGTACCATTGGTGTTGCCGTGATCGTCGTGGCATCTGCCCTCGAAGGTAGTGTCGATTGCGAAGCCGGGATCTGCATTGAAGATGATCTCAGCCTTCAGCGTCTTGGTCTCGGCATCACTGGCTACTTCGGAATAGGTATAGCCAAGCGTGTTGGTGGAAGAGGTGATGGTGCGGGTAACGGTGTTGCCTGCTTTGTCGGTGATAACCAGAGTGTTCTCGCCTGCAACCAGATCAGCACCTACGATACCGACCTGCAACCAGCCGTTGGCGGGCTTGCCATCACCGTAGTCGGTTTTCAGACCGCAGTGCTTGACGCCCAGATAACCGTTGTTGAAGTAAGCGGTCTTGCCGTTTACGGTAACGGTCAGATCATTCAGAGAATCAGCGGTAAAGCCTTCGGATACGTACAGGTTGCCGTCCAGAAAGCCACAGCCGCCGGTGCTGGTGATGTTGCCGTAGGAGCCGTCCACAACAGTCAGTTCTGCCGCAGATGCAGTGAGCGCGGTGGGTACTGCCATGGTAGCCGCGATAGCCGCACAAAGCAGTGCTTTGGTAAATTTCTTCATAAAAATTCCTCCTTATAGTTCCCTATCTTCTTGGGGATAGGGGGATCTAAATTTGTTAACTACATTTTAACACATCATTCACAATTTGTCAATAGGCAAATCACATTTTTTGTATAAGCATCGAAAGAGATTGTAACAAATATTAAAAAAGCAGAGCCGAAACTCTGCTTTTTGTGTTTAACTTAGCAAGCGGCGTTTCTCTTCTTGGAAACGACCACTGCGACAGCTACCATTGCGATAGCGGAAACTGCGATCAGCACGGTCAGAGCGTCGCCGGTAGGAGCGGGCTTCTCGGAATCGGTAGGCTGGTCGGGCTGGTCGGGCTGGTCAGGCTGATCCGGCTGGTCAGGCTGGTCCAAAGAAGCGAGGAACTCGGGAGTGAAATCCTTGCCCTCTACGTTTGCATTGGTAGAGGTAACGGAAGCGTTCGCTACATCGCCGGAAGCGAATGCGTAGTAACTGCCGTCAGCAAATACCAGCAGAACGCGGATCTTCGCGCCTTCGATCACGTTTACATTAGACAGAGTGTACTTGATCTGTCTTCCGTCAACGGTTGCGCTGTCGATGACCGCTTCCACGCCGTTTACATATGCCTTCATGCCTTCCACGTTGGGAGTGTTATCAAAATTAGGTTCGCCGTAAACGGTGGAGGTCTCGGTATTCAGGGTAACGCCGCCCCATGACCATACATTAAAGGTATTGTTGGTGGCGATGCTCATAGCACCCAAATCTGCGCCGCCGGCATAAACCTTACCGGTAAAGGTGTTGTTTTCCAGAACTGCCTGTTTTTCGTTGCCGTTGCCTGCAGAAGCATAGCCGCCGATGTAGGCATTGCCTACACAGTCCTTACCGTCAACGGTACCGGAAACGGTGCAATTCCTGATGGTGAGGTTCAGATTTCTGGTCGTGCTGGTAGCAATGATGCCGCCGGCACTGCGGTTATCGGAATACGCGCTGGTGACAACGAGATTTGCAGATACTTCCACGCCGTCCACGGTAATGGTTGCGTTCTGGTCACAGGTGATACGACCGATCACGCCGCCGGTAGAGTTGTCAGAAGTAATGGAACCTGCCACAGAGCCGCCGGTGACTTCCAAGGAAGTGGGCTTCTGTCTCAGTCTGCCGATAAAGCCGCCTGCGGATCTGTCGCTGACAATGGTGGAATTGACCTTGCAGTTGGTGATCTTGATGGTATGGTCATTGCCACGCAGAGCACCGATCAGACCGCCTACGGAAGCATCGTCGTCTCTGCCCTTCATGGTCAGATCAGCGGTCACTTCGCAATCTTCCAGAACAGTGGTACCGTTGGATTCAATCGCACCGATGATCGCGCCCATAGAAAGGCTCTTATCGGACGAAACAGAACCGGTAACCTTTACGTTAGAGAAAGTAGTGGTATTACCGCTCTTAACGGTACCGACCACTGCCGCAGTAGAGTTGCCGTTCGCGGTAGTGCCGGTGAGAGCGATGTTTGCATTGACGGTCAGATTCTTGATGGTAGCACCGTCAGCCTGACCGAACAGACCGAATCTGCCGTTGTTGGTTGCGGTAGAATTGAAGGTAACAGTCTTGCCGTTGCCGTCCAGAACGCCGGTGAAGACCTTGCTTTCATCCGTGCTGCCATCATCTTTCATGCCGATCCATTTGTCCACAGTGATGTCGTTCATCAGTTTGTAGTTGCCATCCAGCTTATTTACGATGGCGTAGAACTCATCTGCGGTGGTGATTTCGATGACGTCGCCATCAGCGAATACGCCGAAGGACGCCATGGTCAGCAACATCGCACAAGTAAGTACGAAAGAGAGAATTTTTTTCATAATTGCCTCCTGAATTTGTATTCGGCCGTCTCTTCGCGACCGTTCTGACTATATTGTAACACATTGTTCACAGTTTGTCAATGATGATACGCCGAATTTTTCTTGCATTTCGCCGTCCTGACTGCCAAAAATTCGACTGATTTTTTGTGCAAACTGCCAAAACATGCCAAAAATCAAAGATCGTTGTTAAAAAAACAAGAAATTTACACTGCCATTCCCGGTTGGCGTGTGATTTTACCGAATAGTCAAAAGCCCCATACCATACCAAGGGAAGGGGAAAACCATCTCATACGCCGAAGTTTTTCCCCTTCCCTCGGGCTCCCAACCCCTTTCCTTGGCTGGCGG
>JBJDZI010000119.1:0-6102 GCA_051867925.1 Eubacteriales bacterium | reverse complement strand
GGTTTTCCCCTTCCTCCAGTATTCTCGTTAACTTTTTCGACACTCTGCGAGCGGCAAGTTCTTGCCGCTCTTGATCAAAGTTCCTGCAGGGGCTTGGAGCGAAACCCCAACACGCCTTACCCCTGCCATGGTTCGCGATGGGTAGGAGTGTTTTGCTCCTGCTCTTTTTTCAGTTGGATCTCATAGGTGTTTTTGTAATAGCCCTGCTTATCCTTGTACAGATAGAGTTTGCCGTCGTCCATCATATAGATCTTGTCGGCTTTGTCTGCAATCGACATATCGTGGGTCACCATGATCATGGTCATGCCCATCATCTTGCGGGTCTCCAACAGAAGTTCCAGCACCTCGTCAGCGTTTTTGCGATCGAGATTGCCCGTAGGCTCATCGGCAAAGAGGACTTGGGGACGATTGATCAGCGCGCGGGCAATTGCCACTCGCTGTTGCTGACCGCCCGATAGTTCGCTGGGCAGATGGCTGAGACGGTTGCCGATCTTCAACGAGAGGATCAGCTTTTTCAGCGTCTCCTGGTACTGATAGTCGGGCTTGTTGCACATCACGGTGGGAATCAGAATGTTCTCCAACGCCGTCAGCTGCGGCACCAAGTTGTGCTTTTGAAAGACTACGCCGGTAAATTCCCCTCTGAAGCGGGAAAGTTTGTCGGGAGATAGTTTCGTAATGTCGGTACCGCGGATGGTGACACTGCCGAAGTTCGGGCGATCCAGTCCCGCCAACAAATTCAGCAGTGTGGATTTGCCCGAGCCGGAGGTGCCCATGATCGCCAAAAATTCGCCGTCCTCTACCTTGAGTGAGACATGATTGACCGCGGTGACTACCGAATCGTACTGCTTATATTGACGGATCAGATCCACCGCTTCCAGAATGTATTTACTCATTGACCATATCCTCCTGTGGAGAATTCTCGCTCGGTTCCCGGTGAAGGGGAGAGCCTTTGTGCAGATAACTAAGATAAGGGATCATCGTGCTGATAAAACCGCAAAGCCCACAGACTGCGATGCCGATCAGATAAGCCGCCACGGGTAATTCGAAAGATGCCAGCATATCGCCGCCCAGCAGGATGGTCACATAACCGATCATGCGGTGGATCACCCACGACACGGGCGGTGCCAGCAGAGCAAACAGACCCGCGCCGATTCCCGCATACAGAAGTGCGTCCTGCAAGAACAGTTTGCGGATTGAGGCAAGCGGCGCACCGATGGCAAGATACAGTTCAAATTCGCTCCTCCGCTTAGAGTAGAACAGGATCTGAGAGATCAGCCACACGATGGCGGAGATCACCAGTAAAACTACGGCAAGCAGAGTGAACACACCGAAATAATTCTTGTTTTCGTCGATCTGTACCGAAAGACGGGTTTGCAGATCGGTCACCGACAGATTATCATACACCAGCGCCGCTTTGCGAAGCCATTCGTACATCTCCGCTTCTTGGGCTTCGGTGATTCCCGCTTTGGCGTAGATCTTCACGCTCTCGTAAACGGGTTCGTATCCGGTGACGGCTTTGTATTCATCGGCATTGAAGAAAACCGACCAACTGTCCTCGGTGAGCATATTACTGAGAATCGCACCGATGGTGTATGCCTCGTATTCGTAATTGCACGCATTGAGATAGGCAAGCAAAATCTGATCAACATCGGTCACATAGAGCATCGACTGCTCCACAGTTTTTGCCGCACTGAACGGCTCGGCAATCTTCGCTACGTAGATCACGTCGCCGATCTCCCAATCAAACTTCACCGCGCCCATAAAGCTGTCGGTGACCGCAACGGTGTGGGGATCGGTCAGCACCGATTGCAGAGACCCCTCCACGCCGTAGCCCAGATACCCGAACGCGCGGATGATCTCGTCATCCAAGGACTGGTAGTCCACGTTGATCTGATACCGCCAGTCGGTGCCGTTTTGGCTGAGGCTGACGCCGCCTGCGCCGAATTTGGCGGCAGATTCATCAAAGCGAATATGCGAGTGCAATGCCCGCGCAGGATAGACGCTTTCCTTGAGGATGGTTCCCAAATGAGGAATCTCGGCGAATACTTCGCTGTACGCATCCGTATAACCGTAGGAGGCGTAGTCGATGTAGACCTCCTCACCGTCTTCATCGGATTCGGAGGATCCGCCCTCCGCGGAGTCGTTTGCACCATTCGGGTCGGCAGAGGAATCGGATTCGTCCTCCGACTTGCCGTCATCCTCCTCCGTGGAGGGGGCAACGTAAGTGGGAATGTCAAAATCCACCCGATAGAGGGGGCGAGGGGAGTCCAGCATCCGTCTGTAACAGATGCCCAGCGTGACGATCGCCACGAAGAGCATGGCGAAAGAAAGCGCGGTTCCCAGCAGGCGAAGGGTGTATTTGCCAAAGCGTTTGAAAGAGAGTCTGCCCACACCACCCGGGAAGGTCGCCCCTGCAAGCGAAGCGGAATGACGGGGCGAGTGGATCAGATTGGAATTGTCGTCGGCAATGAGAAGCCGCACAGGGGGCTTGCGGGATACCGTTTTGATGCCGGCAAATACCGAAATACCCACAGTAAAGAGCGAGATCAGCAGAGTCAGCAGACATCCGCCTACGCTGACCGAGAAGCCCAGCTCCGACCGACGGAAGAGGAGCCAGCAGATCAGATTGGATACGGCCACGGCGGGAAGCCATGTGAACACCGCCGCCCAGACCATCTCCCAGATCGCCGTGCGGAAGAGCCGCAGGAAATCTGCGCCGAAGGACATATACACGCCGTAGCTGAATTTGTAGTGGTTGGTCATGATGGTGTGGAGTACCCAGACCGCCAATGCACCCAGTCCCACTACCAACGCCAGTTGCAGAATCAGCACCGCGCGGGTCTCTGCCTGCTCCAATTCGTAGGAGAGCAATAGGGTAGGTGCTTCGGTGTACGGTCCTTCCTCCGACAACGCCAATTCGTAGCGGGCGCGAAAGGTCTGATAGGACTCCTCCACGTTTTTCTCGAAGCGGATGTAAAGATCGTATTGGCGAAGACTCCCGTCTGCGGTCTGGGTTATATCCGCACCCAGCAATGTGAATATCTCCTGCCCTTCGTCCTGATCCATGTCAATGTTGTGCAGGATCGCCCGTTGCGTTTCGTTACAGCCCAGCAGTTTGAGATGATACAACTCACCCGTCGCGGTACGGTATTCGGATTCCAGATAGGTCAGCTGCGTGCGCTGATTGTTGGTATAAAGCGTAAGGATACTGCAAAACAATCCCTGCAACAGGAACAAGACCACGAAAAAGCAGAGAAAGCGGGGAAATTCAAATCGGATGGTCTTCAGCGACAGTTTCATGTCCCGTTTGACGGTATCATGTAGTTTCATTGGGTTCCTTTCCAAAGCAAATCGGAGTGGTAGAGACCACTCCGATCTTCGCAGACCTTGCGGTCATGACTACGGTAATTATTCCACCTTAACGCTGTAGTTAGGTGCTTCTTTGGTAATATTGATGTCGTGAGGATGAGACTCGCGCAGACCGTTGCCGGTGATGCGGATGAACTTGCCGTTCTCCTTCAGTTCGGGAATGGTCTCGGTGCCGCAGTAGCCCATGCCGGAGCGCAGACCGCCCATCAGCTGATAGATGGTGTCGGACAGCGGTCCCTTGAAGGGAACTCTGCCTTCTACGCCTTCGGGTACCAGTTTCTTGGAACCGGTCTGGAAGTAACGATCCTTGCTTCCCTTTTCCATTGCGGCGATGGAGCCCATGCCGCGGTATACCTTGAAGGAACGACCCTGATAGATCTCGGTTTCTCCGGGAGACTCCTCACAGCCTGCAAACAGGGAGCCGATCATGATCACGTCTGCGCCTGCGGCAATTGCCTTGGGCAGATCTCCGCTGTATTTGATGCCGCCGTCGGCGATCACGGGGATGCCGTATTCCTTGGCAACTTCGTACACGTCGTTGATGGCGGTAAGCTGAGGAACGCCGATGCCTGCTACCACGCGGGTGGTGCAGATCGAGCCGGGTCCGATACCGACCTTGACGGCGTCAGCGCCCGCCTCGATCAGATCGCGTGCTGCCTCAGCGGTGGCGATGTTACCGGCGATGATCTGACAGCCGGGGTATGCGGTCTTGACCTTCTTCAGGCACTCCATGATGTTCTTGGAGTGACCGTGTGCGCTGTCCAGTACCAAGAAGTCTGCACCCACTGCCAGCAGAGCACCTGCACGGTCCAGCACGTCTGCAGTCACGCCGATAGCGGCACCGCAGAGCAGTCTTCCCTTTTCATCCTTGGCGGAGCTCGGATACTTCTGTGCTTTTTCGATGTCTTTGATGGTGATCAGACCTCTGAGGGTAAAGTTTTCGTCCACCAGAGGGAGTTTTTCGATTTTGTGCTGAGAGAGGATAGCTTCTGCATCGTCCAGAGTAGTGCCAACGGGTGCGGTCACCAGATCCTTGCAGGTCATCACGTCTTTAATCTGCATATTGTAATCTTTGAGGAAGCGCATATCACGGTTGGTGATGATGCCTACCAGATGCTTGTCCCCGTCACAGATCGGCACACCGGACACCTTGTATTTGCCCATGAGTTCGTCGGCTTCGTATACATAGTTGTCGGGATGCAGGTAGAAAGGATTGGTGATGACACCGTTTTCGGATCGTTTTACCCGCTCGACCTGATCCGCCTGCTGTTCGATGGTCATATTCTTGTGAATGACGCCTACGCCGCCTTCGCGTGCGATGGCGATGGCCAGTTTTGACTCGGTAACGGTATCCATAGCCGCGCTCATCAAAGGGATGTTGAGGGTAATTTTCTTGGTCAGATGGGTCTCCAGTTTAACGGTGTTGGGAAGCACTTCGCTCTTTTGGGGTACCAGAAGAACGTCGTCAAAAGTGATGCCTTCTCTTGCAAACTTGTCGCTCATATAAGCTCTCCTTTTCTTTCACAAATCTTCTGCCGGCGATGCCGGATCGGAAAACAAATATATTTGTACTATTATAGAATACTTCGGATTGTTTGTCAATAGAAAAAACGAAGTCTGTCGAAAAAAATTCATCCGTTTTGAGGGGCAAATTACAGCGAAATGCCGAAATACTCCGCGAGAGCGGCGGGAGTTGGAACGATTTTGTCTGCGCCGCAGGTTTTCAGGAAGGCGGCGTCTCTGAATCCCCACTCTACACTGATAACGTCCATTCCCGCGTTGCGACCCGTTTGCAGGTCCACTTCCGAGTCACCTACATAGATCGCCTCGGTTGTGGGAACGCCCAGCAGTTTACAAACTTCAAAAACGGAGTCGGGGGCGGGTTTTCTTTGCAATCCTTCCCGCTCACCCACTGCGGCATCAAACAGACCGTCGAACCAGATTTTGCACAGATCCTGCACGGCAAAGTCCGCTTTATTGGAAACCACTGCGGTGAGATAGCCTGCTTTTCTCAACGCAGTGATGGTCTCGGGGATGCCATCGTAGGGACGTGTGTTGTCGTTGCAATGGGCGGCGTAATGGGGAAAGAAATCCTTCTGCACCGCCTGCATCTGTTCGGGGGTGCAATCGGCGGGCACGCCCCGCTCGATGAGTTTTCCTATCCCATTTCCCACAAAGCGGCGCACTTCGTCCAGCGTACGGGTGGGAAACCCGTTTTGCATCAGGGAATAATTAAGACTGTTTTTCAGATCCTCCAGAGTGTCGAGAATCGTGCCGTCCATATCGAATACGATCAGTTTGATCATGTCAGTATACCTCTTTTGTTTTGCGTTGCCTTTATTGTACAATGAAATCTCCCTGCTGTCAAGCATATTTTTGAAAAACCGAAGGGGTGATTTGGGCAATGATCGAATCGGTTTTGACACGGGGTCATCCTGAGCATGGTCGCAAGCGGCAGTCGAAGGAACTGCAAAAGGTATCCTACAGCGTGTTAATTTACAATAATCCTTCGTTTCTGAGGAGAGGGCGAACCATCTCAGTCGCCGAAGTTTTCGCCCTCTCCTTCGAAGCCGCCGCGTAGCGGCTGCTACTACCCTCTCCCACTTCCTTGGCTTTCCTTGGCTCGTTGGCTTCCTAAGATAGACTGTGGGCGGCAAATATTTACCGCCCTCAGCGTGGTGTCGAAAAAGTTAACGAGAATACTGGAGGAAGGGGAAAACCATCTCATACGCC
>JBJDZI010000118.1:0-30962 GCA_051867925.1 Eubacteriales bacterium | reverse complement strand
GCACTCTAAATTTGTAGTTTATCGACAGTCTGCGGGCGGCAAGGATTTGCCGCCCTTTTCAAAAGTTTTTGGAGTTCCAAGAACCTTTTTACAAAAAGGTTCTTGGTAGTTTTTTTGGGGGGGGAAGCCCCCATTATAATCAAATCTTCCTGACTTCCACGGCGCAGTTGATGGCGTAGCCTTCTTCGGCGACGTTGCCTTCGAGGATGATCTCGCCGTAGCCGTCGGCGACGATCCGCCCGGACAGGGGATTCTTCACCGAGGTGACCTCGCCAACGATGTCGGCGACCACGTGGGAGTTCTCGAAAGACAGATCACAATCGATCATTTTGCAGTTGATCAGTTTCAGATCCTTGCAATAACACAGCGGTTGGGTGCCGATGATGGTGCAGTCCACCAAGGTCAACCCCTCGGAATACCAGCCCAGATACTCGCCCTTCAGCACACAGCGCTCCACCAGCGCGTTTTTGGTGTGCCAGAAGGCATCCTTGGTGTCCAGATCAGAGTCGGTGATGTGCAGATTTTGGATGTATTGGAAGGAATACTTGCCGGTCATTTTCAGCCGCGTGATCTCCACGTCGCGGCTCTCAAAGAGATAGTAGACCGCATCCATGGCAGAGTCTTCGATGGTCAGACCGCGGCACCGCCAACCGAACTCGGGGGAGTTCACGGTAGAGTGCACCACCCGCATCCGATCGCATTCCCGCAGGCATTTCACGCCCGAAATGTCACAATCGGCGATCACGCCGTCCTCGGCGTACCAGATGGGCGCGCGGGTCAGCTCGTCCATGGTGCAATGCTCCATCACGAATTTTTTGGCATGCCAGAGGGGATAGCGCAGAGAAAAGCCGCAATCCTTCACGGTCACGTCCCGTGCTTCCTTCAGCACTGACTCGCCGTCGGCAGGACCTGCAAAGGTGCAGTGTTCCACATCGCCGTGGGTAAGATTATACAGGGCACGCTCTTCGTCGAAGACCTGCCCGCTGATTTTGGTTCGATTCATGTTCAGTTTTGCTCCGATGAGTCATTCTGATCCTGAGACAGGTAGCCTGCGGTAGGGATCTCCCTTGCCTCGGTTGCCGTGGTTGCTTCGGTTACCGCGGTCGCCTCCCCCTCGATGGGGAGCGCGGGCGCGGGGAGTTTCTTCAACTTTCTGTTTGCCATCACGGCGGCGATCAGGGTGTACATAATATACGCGTGCAAGAGAATGTCGAGGAGCATGGAAATATCTCCCGTGGTGAAAACATCCAGCAAAAGCACCGCGCAGTCGATGGCAAAGAACACAGCACCGACGGTAAGGGCAACAGGGTGCTTTTTGGAAAGCAACCAGCAGATGAAATAGCCCAATACGCCGATCAAGGTCACTACGATGCCTAAAATCAGACCAAAGTTACCAAGATCTGTGTAATAGGTAACCACGTCCGCAGACAGCTCGTCCATATACGCATAGGTACCGTTGGCAATCTGCCAGCCGAACCAGCCTTCGGTGAAGTAGGAAAAGGGCAGATACGCTGAGAAAACGAAATAGAAATTTCCCACCGCCAGCGTCAGCATAGATACAATGGTGGCAATGACGATGGCAATCAGAGAGACTCTGCCGGTCGCCTGGTTTTTCTGATACTTTGCACGAAGCAAATCATTGGATTGAGGGGGAGCGTTCATCAAAAGGTCTCCTGTCTGAATATAAAATGATATCTTATTCTATCATGCTTCGGAAGATTTGTCAAGGGCTTTGCTGTCTTTGGAGGAAATGCGATCCAGTGCCGCTTCCAAACGCTCCCGCTCGCCGCCGAAACAGTCGGCAAGAACGCTCCGCACCGCCTCTTCCTCTGCCTGCCGGCGGCTGAGGAGAGGACGGACCAGCTTATCCTGCCGCTCCAGAATCCCCCGCTCGCAAAGGCGCGCCACCACGGTATAGGTCGTCGTCCGTTTCCAGCCGATCCGATCGTTGGCAAGGCGGGCAAGATGCGCCGCCGTCACGGGCGAATTTTCCCAAATCAGGGACATCAGTTTTAGTTCCATGGGAAACAGCATAGCGATCCTCTTTCTTTCTCTGCCCGACGAGTATTCGGCGGACTTTTCAATGGTTTTGGGGGGTTATTCATAAAACAGCGAAATCTGATTGGTATCCGACAGTCCGTCCAGAACGTGATTGTCAGAGAGCAGTTGGATGATCGCCTTGGACAGACCTGCCCGCTGTTGCAGTTCCTCGCGGGAGAAGAACTCTCCTTCCGCTCTTGCCGAGACGATCTTTTCCGCCGCCGCGTCTCCCAGTCCGGGCAGGGAGTTAAAGGGCATACGGATCTTGCCGTCCTCGGGCAGGAACTCTCTTGCGCCCGATTTGTACAGGTCGATGGGAAGATAACGCACGCCCCGCGCCATGCTCTCGTCTACCAATTGGAGCGTGGTCAGCGTGTCGGCATCCTTGGCGGTAGCAGTCTTGTCTTTGGTCTTTTGGTCGATCTCGTCCATGGCTTCCTTCACCGCTTTGCGCCCGCGTCCTACAATGGAGGCGTCAAAGCCGCCGGGAGCAACGGTCAGAAATGCGGCGTAAAATTCCATGGGACGATGAATCTTGAACCACGCCAAACGGATAGCTGACATATTATACGCCGCTGCGTGGGCTTTGGGGAACATATATTTGATCTTTTTACAGGAACCGATGTACCAGTCGGGCACGTCGTGGGCGCGCATCTCCGCTTCCCATTCGGGAGTCAGACCCTTACCCTTTCGCACGCTTTCCATGATCTTGAAGGACAGTGCGTTGTCCACGCCGTAGCGGATCAGCGTCAGCATGATGGAATCTCTCGTTCCCACCACCTCGGAAATGGTGCAGGTACCGCTGGCGATCAGATCCTGAGCGTTGCCCGTCCAGACGTCTGTGCCGTGAGACAGACCGGAGATCTGCAGAAGGTCGGCGAAGGTGCGAGGTTTTGCTTCCTCCAGCATCTTCTGCACGAAGCGCGTGCCGAACTCGGGCAGTCCCCAGGTTCCCACGTTGCAGTCGATGTCCCCGGGTTTCAGCCCCAAGGGCTTCACCGACTGGAACAGTTCGTAAATGGAGGGATCGTTCATGGGAACGTCCATAACCGACAGTCCCGAATACTTCTCCAGCCACTTGTATTTGGTAGGCATATCGTGTCCCAGCTCGTCCAGCTTCAGAATGGTGTCATGCAGATAGGCGAAGGGAAAGTGGGTGGTGATGATATCGGAGTTCGGGTCATCGGCGGGATGCTGAACGGGGGTGAAATCGTAGATGGAGTATTCCTTGGGAATGACCACGATGCCGCCGGGATGCTGACCCGTGGTGCGCTTGACGCCAACGCATCCGTTCACCAGACGGTTGACCTCGGCACGATTCACTGAGATGTGCTTTTCCTCCAGATACTTCATCACATAGCCGTAGGCGGTCTTGGATGCCAGCGTACCCAGCGTACCTGCGCGGAAGACGTTCTCGGTGCCGAAGAGTTCTTCGGTGTATTTATGGACTCTGCCTTGCACCTCGCCCGAGAAATTCAGGTCGATATCGGGGGATTTGTCGCCGTAGAAGCCCAGGAAGGTCTCAAAGGGGATGTCATGTCCGTCGGGGATCAGTTTTTCGCCGCACTCGGGGCAGTAATCATCAGGCAGGTCGAAGCCCGAACCTACACTGCCGTCGGTGACAAAGCGGCTCCATTTGCATTTGGGGCAACGGTAATGGGGTGGCAGAGGGTTGACCTCCGAAATGCCAGCCATGGAAGCCACGAAGGAGGAGCCTACCGAACCTCGCGAACCTACCAGATAGCCTTGGGACTCGGAGTACCACACCAGCTTTTGGGCGATCATGTACAGCACCGCAAAGCCGTTTTCTATGATGGACTTCAGTTCCCTCTCCAGCCGCGCAGAGACGATCTCGGGGATCTTGCCCTGAAAGCCGTACCAATCGGCGGCGCGCTCCCAGCAAAGCCGTTGCAGGTCCTCCTCTGCGCCATCCATTTTAGGCGTGAAGGAGCCGTCGGGGATGGGTTTGATCTTCTCTACCGATGCGGCGATGGCGCGGGTGTTGGTTACCACAACTTCGTAAGCCTTTTCCTCGCCGAGATAAGCGAACTCCTCCAGCATTTCGCCGGTGGTTCGCAGATACAGCCCCACGTCCTTGTCACCGTCGGCAAATTTCATGCCTTTCAGGAGGATTTTTCGGAAGATCTCGTCTTCTTGGTTGACAAAATGGGAGTCGCAGGTAGCGCAGACCGGGATGCCCAGTTTGTCGCCCAGCGCCACGATCTTGCGGTTGAGTTCTCTCAGTCCCTCGTCATCGGCAACCGTGCCGTTGGCGATGAGGAAGCGGTTGTTGCAGATGGGCTGGATCTCCAGATAGTCGTAGTAGGAAGCAATCTCCTCCACGGCGGCTTGGGCTTTGCCCTCTAAAATGGCGTGGAACAGTTCGCCCGCCTCGCAGGCAGAACCCACCAACAGACCTTCCCGATGCTCGTCCAACGCCGATCGGGTGATCCGCGGCACGCGGTGGAAGCAGTCGAGGTAAGAACCGGAGACCAGTTTATACAGATTTTTCAGCCCCACGTAATCCTTTGCGATGAGGATCATGTGGTAGGATTTCAGTTTCAGCGGATCCGCCTTATCGGACATAGCGCGGTTCATCTCGTCCACATTGTACACGCCCTCGGAGCGGAGTTTTTCTGCCATCTTGAAGAAGATCGCCGCCAGCATTTCGGCGTCGTCGGAGGCGCGGTGGTGATTGAACCCACCCAACTTGAAGTATTCGGCAAGGGAGTCCAACTTGTGCTTTTTCAGTTCGGGATTGACGTAACGGGACAGCGCCACGGTATCCATGTACGGGTTTGGGAAATTCAGTCCATTGTCCTCGCAGGCGCGGCGAATGAAGCCGGTGTCGAAGCCGGCGTTGTGAGCGATCAGCAATCTGTCACCCGCAAATGCCAAGAACGCCTCCACCGCCTCTTTCTGGGAGGGCGCGCCCTGCACCATCTCGTCGGTAATACCGGTGAGTTGCACGATCTCCTCGGGGATGGGACAGCCGGGATCCGCGAAGGTATTAAAGGTGTCGATAACCTCCCCGTCCTTCACCAGTACCGCACCGATCTCGGTGATCTTGCAGGTGGCGGCGGACAGACCGGTAGTCTCGATATCGAAGACACACATCTCGTCTTCGGCAAAACGGACGTGGCAGTCGCCGTAAACGGCGCGGGCGCGGTCGTCCACGTAGTAAGCCTCCATACCGTAGAGAATTTTCAGATCCTTCTTTGCCACCAGATCTTTCAGAAGCGGATAGGCCTGCACGTTGCCATGGTCGGTAACGGCAATCGCCTCCCAGCCCCAGCGGTCGGCAGTGTCCACCAGTTGCTCGGGGAAGGTCAGCGCGTCCATGGTGGAGAGGTTGGTGTGCATATGTAACTCCACCCGCTTTTCGGGCGCGTCATCCATCCGCTCGATCTTGGCGACGGTCTGAATAGCGGTGGGATTCATCACAGGCTCGTTGTCAAACTTGTCCACCTTCACCGTTCCCTGCACCGCCAGCACCATATTGTAGAAGGTAACCACCTTGGAAATGCCGCGGCTGATGGTTCTGCCGCTTTTGGTGATCTTCTTCTCCAGCGCCTGCCCCTCCTCCGGATCGAGGGTGAGTTTTACGTTGATGGAGGACTCGTTGTCGGTGATACCGATGGTCATCATCAGCTTATCGCCGTTGCGATTTTCGCGGGATTCATAGGAGTTGACCTGCCCCAGCAGACAGATATTCCGCGCGTTTTCGGGAACATCCCGAAGCGGCAGAACCTTTTTGATCTCAAAGGGATCGCCGTAGAGCGGTTGCGGATCGGAAAGATCGAAGGTCATGTGACCGATCTTCATCACCTTGCCGTCGGCGGACGCCTCCATTTCGGGCGCATCGTCGTAGAGCGTTGCCACCCGGGGAACGAAAGCCGCTTCTTCGGCTTTTTTCTTTTCCTCTTCCGCCTGACGGCGCTTCTGGGCGGCGGCGCGGGCGTTTGCCTCGGACTCCGCCTGCAGTCCCGCCAGTTTTTGCTCGCGGGCGGTGAGAAATTCCTCAAAATGCACGTCGGGCTTGGAGCTTTTGACGATCTTCACGGGGATCTCCAGCCCGAACTCCGAGCGGATGATGCCGGACAGAATCTCGGGGGTCTCGGCGCGGCAGACCAGATCCACTCCCCCTTGGGAGAAGCCGATCTCAATCTCGAAGCCCTCACCCATCCGACGGACGACATAATCGTCAAAAAAGCCGCTGGCGACGTAACCGATGCGGTGCGCCTCGCGGATGACTTCGTGCAGATAGGAAGCAGAAAACAGCTCCGCAGGATAGCGGGGCAGGATGTACACCTGCCGAAGCTCGTAGGCACGGGCGATCTCCGCCTCAATGCGGTACAACTCCGCTTTGGGAATCAGCCGCGGGAAGTTTGCGTGGATCTCCAAAATCCGATTCACCCGATCCGCGCGAACCGAAAACTCCCCTGCCGAGGAGAGGACCTCCCGCGCCCCCTCGTCAGGGGTGTATCGGGATAATTTATCAAGAATGTGCATAGTTGTCTCCATCATTGTCTTTTGAATCCCGTCGAGTCTTCGGGCAGATTCCTGCCGCTCGACGGTCGCAACTTAAAACCGTGGGATGGCTTCCGATGATGCCGGCTTTGTCAGCATTGTCATGAGGCGCGCGGTTGATCGTTTGCCGCGTGGCACCGCGGGCATTACATTCGATTAATTTCGTCTACCAGTGCGTCCAGCACTTCCCCTTCCGGAAGTTTGCTCACAATCTCGCCCCGTCTGAACAACACCGCTTCGCCGATGCCGCCTGCAATGCCGATGTCGGCATCCTTCGCCTCTCCGGGACCGTTGACGATACAACCCATAATCGCCACCTTCACGGGACGGGAGGGGTGAAGCGATCCCATCCGCGCCTCGAAAGCGTTTGCAAGCCCGATCAGATCGATCCTGGTCCGTCCGCAGGTGGGGCAGGACACCACGTTCACCATGGCGCGGGCATCCATGCCCAGTGCCGCCAGAATAGCTCGTCCCCGCTCGATCTCCAAAACGGGATCGGCGGTCAGCGAAACCCGCAGAGTGTCGCCGATGCCGCGGGTCAGCAGTGAGCCGATGCCCACCGCGCTTTTGACACTGCCCATCTTATCTCCTCCCGCCTCGGTGACCCCCAAATGGATGGGATAGTCACAGGCTGCCGCCACAATCTCGTTGGCGCAGATCATTCGTCCCACGTCCGAGGACTTGATGGCAACGATGATCCGGTCAAAATCAAACCGCTCCAGCGCGGCGATATTCTGCAGTGCGCTCTCTGCCAGTGCTTCCCCCGTGGGTGCGCCGTACTTTGCCAGCACGTCCTTTTCCAGAGAGCCGCTGTTGACACCAATGCGGATGGGAATATTCCGCGCGCGGCAGGTCTTCACCACCGCTCTCACCCGATCGCTGTCTCCGATGTTGCCTGGATTGATGCGGATCTTGTCCGCACCCGCTTCGGCGGCGGCGATGGCGAGACGGTAATCGAAATGGATGTCGGCGACGATGGGAATGGCAATATCCGATTCTTTCAGCCGCCCCAGCACGTTTGCCGCCTCGCGGGTGGGCACGGTCATGCGGATGATCTCGCATCCCGCCGCCTCCAGCGCCTTGATCTGAGCGTAGGTCGCCGCATAATCCTCGCTGTCAGTATTGGTCATGGACTGAACCTTTACGGTGGCGTCGCCGCCGACGTAAATCTCGCCCACTTTGACTTTTTTCGTTTTCCGTCTGATTTCGTTGTAGATCATATCTCTTCCGTGGGGAACGCTGTCAAACAGTTCCCCACGCCTTTCCTTGCACGTTCATCAGCCACACTGCACAGTAGCACAACGCAGTGGTAACACGGCAACACATCGCATCTGCCCCGCGGTCGCACCGCTCTTTGCTTGCAGTTGCAGGCAGTTTGCTCCCGCCGACTGCGGCTACTTGGTAAAGATGCGAATCAGATCCTGCCCCGTGACGAACACCATCAACAGGAGCAGAAGTGCCAGACCGATCAGATGAATCCTGCCCTCCCATTTTGCGGGGACGGGTTTGCGGAAGATCAGTTCGATGAGTTGGAAGAAGAGACGTCCGCCGTCCAGCGCGGGAAGCGGAAGCAGATTGAAAATGCCAAGGTTCACGGTGATTACCATCACCAGATAGACGAAAGTAGTCAGTCCCATGGACGCCGCCTGCCCGATCTGCTGGGTTACTCCAACAGGTCCGGACATCTGCTCCATTCCGTAGCGACCGGTCACCAGATCCAGCAGACCGTCAATGACCTGCCGTCCCGCCAGTCGGGTATAACTGAAGGTCTGTGCCAGCACGTTGGAGATGTTTTTCTTCATGGCAATGACGCGAAAATCCTGATAGCCCACCACGATGCCTTCGGTCTCCTCGGTGCCGAAGGTGACGCCCTCCAGCACAATCTCCTCACCGCCCGACCAGGATACGATGTAGGAGCCGCTGTTGCCCGCAGCGTCGGTGAAATTCTCCCACACGATGTCGGCGTTTCGGCGGACGGTCAGTTCCACCGGCTCGTAGCCGTCGTGGGAGATAGCATATGCCAGATCCATGTGGGTGTTGACGCGCTTGCCGTTGACATGGGTGATCACATCGCCCGCTTGCAGACCTTGGGTCTGCGAAATGGCGTTTTCGTCAAAGGAACCCACCACGGTACTGCCGATCCGATCCATGGACAGCACCAGCACCACCGCCAGAATCACACCCAGCAGAAGGTTCATCACCGCACCTGCGGCGGTCACGATCATCCGTTGCCAAACCGGCTTTGCACTCAGCGCCCGGGGATCGCGGTGGACGGCAGGCTCTGCTTTGCCGGTTTCCGTAGCGGAATCGGCAGATTCTGCGGCGATTTCTCCGTCGAGGTCCTCGCTCGGACGGTCGCCCTCGGCATCCGACTTGCCCTCGTCGGGATCGTCCTCGTCGCCGTAACCTTTTTTCGTAGTCAGACTGAAGGAGCCTGCGCCGCCTTCGGACAGCGGATTGCCGTTCTCGTCCACCAACCCCTCGTCATCTTCGCCCACCATGGAAACGAATCCGCCGAAGGGGAGCAGACGGAGGGAATAGGCGATTCCCGTCTTTTTGGACTTCCACGAGATCAGCTTCGGTCCCATGCCGATGGCAAACTCCAGAATATGCACGTCAAACAGCCTTGCGGTCAGATAATGTCCCAGTTCGTGGATGAAGATCAGCACGCCGAACACTAAAATAGCGATGAGAATAGTCACGGTAAATGTCCTTTCATAGGGAATTGCGAGGAGGGCAACGCGCCCTCCGGAGCCGGGCGTAACCCCGCTCCCTTGCCGCCTTTTGAAGAAAGGTCAATGCACTTCGTGCATGAATGCACTTCGTGCATTGGCGAAAACTTTTTGTCAGTCTGACAGTGCGATTACCTTTGTCAGCAGTCCGGACTGCCTTTTATAAAAGGCGGACGTATACTTTTGAAAATAGCACCTCTGCCCATTTTCCAAAAATTTTGGAGATTCCAAAGAACCTTTTTCAAAAAGTTCTTTGGTCAAAAAATCCAACCCGGCTCACTTCGCCAGCGCGCGGACGCGGTCTGCCGCATCTCTGTCGGCGGCAAGGAGCGCGTCCAGCGAGGGGGACGCCACATTCTTATACTTATGCAAAACTTCTTCGGTTAAATCAGCAATATCCAAGAATCTGATCTGATTCTCCAAGAAAAGCTCCACCGCCGCATCGTTTGCGCCGTGGAACACAGCAGGCAGCAGACCGCCGCCGTTCATAGCAAAGCGTGCCAGCCCAAGCGGCTTGAAGGTCTCCTCGTCAGGCGGGAAAAAGGTCAGACTACCCCGCTCCCACAAATTGGTGGGCTTTGCAGAGGTTTTCGCCCGGGCAGGATAACTCAGCGCGTAGCGGATGCACATCCGCATATCGGGACTTGACAGTTGCGCAATCTGCGCGCCGTCGATGTACTCCACCAGCGAGTGAACCACGCTTTCCCGATGCACCAGCACCTCGATCTGATCCATGGGAATGTCAAAGAGATACGCCGCCTCGATCATCTCGAAGGCTTTGTTGGCAAGAGTTGCGCTGTCGATGGTGATCTTTTGCCCCATCTTCCATGTGGGATGCGCCAACGCTTGCTCGCGGGTGACACCCTCCAACTCTTCCCTCTTTTTCCCGAAAAAAGGACCACCCGATGCCGTCAGAATCAGCCGGGAAACCTCCTCCCGCCGTCCGTTCATCAAACATTGGAAGAGAGCGGAATGCTCGCTATCAATGGGCAGTACAGGCACGCCCTTCTCCCGGGCGCGGGTCAGAACCACCTCACCGGCGGTCACCAACGATTCTTTGTTGGCAAGTGCCAGATTCTTCCCCGCCTCGATGATCGCCAGCGTGGGGAGCAGTCCCGCGCCGCCGATGATGGCGTTGACCACCGTGTCGCCGGCAAGCAGGGAGATCAGATCCAAAATTCCCTCTGCTCCCGCAAACACGCGGGTGTCGGTATCCGCCACGCGCAGTTTCAGATCTGCTGCCGCCACGGGGTCAGACAGCGCGGCAAAGCGGGGTTTGAACTCTCGGATCTGCGCTTCGATCAGCGCTACGTTACTCTGCGCCGTCAGCGCCTCCACGCGGATTCCCTGCTCGCGGCAAACGTCCAGCGATTGGGTGCCGATGGAGCCGGTAGAACCCAGAACGGTAATATATTTTTCGGAAATCAGCATATTTTCGGTGGGAGACTCCAAGTAAAAGGTCGCCCTTTCCCTTCTATAACTTGTGAGACAGACGAGAGCGGGCAAAGCCACGATCTCAGGACAGGAGCTTCAGCGCATCGGCGAACATAAACAGAAAGGGAGCGGTTGCCAGCACCGAGTCAAAGCGATCCATTACACCGCCGTGACCGGGGAAGATCCAACCGTAATCCTTCACGCCGAACTTGCGCTTGATCAGCGAAGCGATCAGGTCGCCGATCATGGAGACCACGCTGACCACCGCACCTACCAGAGCCAGTCGGACATAGTGGGGAGTCACGTCTGCGATCTGTCCCACGATGAGTCCGAAGACTACAAAGGTCAGCACGCAGAAGATGATGCCGCCGATAGCTCCCTCCACCGTTTTTTTGGGGGAAACGTCGGGGATCAGTTTATGCTTTCCGAAGAACACGCCCGTAAAGTAGGCACCCGTGTCGGTGATCCATGCAGAAAGGAAGATCAGCAGATACAGATAGCCGCCGTGAGGCTCTTCGCGGAGCAAGATCACCGAAGAGAAGCCGAAGATGATGAAGAACACCATCCCCGCCGCAGTCAGCGCGTCACTGACGGGGAGTTTTCCCTTGGAAAAGACCGCGAAGGTCAGCATCAGAAAGAGGTAAACATAGGTAAAAATGAGCAAGAGTTGCAGAAAGCGGTCAACCTCGCCGATGCGGGACAAATATCCCGCCCCCGCCATCGCCGCGGCAGATGCCACGAACGAGAGAACCGAAACGGGCCATTTTTTGAAAACGCCCACGCAGGAGAGCATCTCCCAAACCGCCACCATCGCCAGCAAACCGAATGCGATGGGGAAAATCACAGTGTCCGAAAAAATCAGCACCGGAATCAAGATCAGAATGGCGACGATCGCCGTAATGATACGTGTTTTCATCATTCACTCCATACCGTCCAAGACGGATTTTCAGAAAATTTTTGCCTTTCGACCGCACAGGCAGAAGGCGTGAAGCCGGCATCCGTGGGGACTGCCGCCCTCGGCGAGTCAATGTCCGCCGAAATTGCGTTTGCGGGCATAAAAATCCCGAATCGCACGGTCAATGTGCTTCGGCTTGAAATCGGGCCACAGCACATCGGTAAAGTACAGTTCGGCGTATGCCGACTGCCACAGAAGAAAGTTAGAAAGTCGCCGCTCGTTGGCAGTCCGCACGATGAGATCGGGGGGCGGCGACAGCCTCGTGTAGAGATGCGCGTCGATGTCTTCCTCGGTGAGGACACACTTACCCTCGGCGATGGCGGCGTTTGCCGCGTGGAGCAGTTCATCTCTGCCGCCGTAGTTCATGGCGATGTTGAGAATCAGCGTGTTGTTTGCCGATTTCTCCTCCAAATGCTTCATCTTTTGGCGCAAAACATCGGGGAAAGGTGTTTTTTCGCCCAAAAAAATGATTCGCACGTCATTACGCGCCAGATCTGCCAGTGCTTCCTCAATATACTGATCCAGCAGTGCCAGAATGGCGTCCACCTCTTCCTGCGGGCGGCGCCAGTTTTCGGTGGAAAAAGCGTAGACCGTCATATGCCGCAGTCCGATGGTGGAGCAATACTTCACCGCTTCTTTGAACGCCTTTGCACCCACCTTGTGACCGTAACTGCGGGGCATTCCTCTTTGCTTTGCCCATCTGCCGTTGCCGTCCATGATAAAGGCGATGTGTTGCAGTCGCTCGTCGCAACAGATGGGCTTTTTCGTTCCGAACATAATCCGTATCTCCTTTGTTGGCAGGGCGATCGTTCCCGCGCCCCAATGCAACGAAGAGGGCAGTTGTTCTGCCCTCTTACTGTGTTGTCAGATCGACATGATCTCGTCTTTTTTCTTGTCGGTAATGACGTCGATCTGCTTGATGTATTTATCGGTCAGATCCTGTACGGACTTGTCGGAAGTCTTCTGCTCGTCCTCGGTCATCTCGCCGTTCTTCTTCATATCCTTGCTCTTGTCGTTGGCATCGCGGCGGATGTTACGGATGGCAACCTTTGCCTCGTCTCCGTACTTCTGTACTTGCTTTGCCAGTTCCTTACGTCTCTGCTCGGTGAGCTGAGGGAAGGTCAGACGGATGACGGTACCGTCGTTCTGGGGATTGATGCCCAGATCGGACTGCTGGATCGCCTTTTCGATGAGTTTCAGCGTGGACTTATCCCAAGGCTGGATGGTCAGGGTCTTGGCGTCGGTTGCCTTGATGCTGGCAATGTCCTTGATCTTGGTGGGGGAGCCATAGTAATCCACAGAGATCTTATCCAGCACGGTAGCGTTTGCCTTGCCTGCGCGGATGGTGCCCAGGTTTTCCTCGTAGGAGGTGATGGACTTCTTCATTTTTTCTTCATAAGGTTTTACGTCGAGTTTCATAGGATATACCTCACAATTTTTTGATGGAAATCTATTTTCTTCCCGCAAAACGCTTCGCGGGCTTTTCGATGGGGTTCATCTGCCGACAGTTTTTCGGCAAATCGGGGTTGTCGATATGGGTTAATTCTCGTCCAAAATCTTGGACTGACCGCCGTAGACGATGGTGCCCACCACTTCTCCTGCCGCAGCGCGGAGGATGTTTTCGGGGTCGTCCAGACCGAAGACGTAGATCGGCAGATCGTTGGCAAGGCAGAACGCGGTGGCGGTGGTATCAATCGCCGTCAGATCCTGTGCCAGAATGTCCTTGAAGCTGAGATATTCGTACTTGTAGAGAGGTTCTGCGCTTTGCTCGTCTCTGGGATCGCGGTTATAGATGTGGCTGACCGCCTTGGCGAAGAGCACGCGGTCTGCCTCGATCTCGACGGCGCGAAGCACGGCTCCGGTGTCGGTGGAGAAGCAGGGATTGCCGGTTCCGCCTGCGAAGACCACGACTTTGCCTTCACTGAGATACTGTACGGCTTTTTCCTTGGTGTAGCCCTCGATATAAGCGGGCTGGGACGCCACGGCAGACAGTGCCACGGCGGGGGTGTCGATCTGATTCAGAAAATCCACCAGACAGAGGGCGTTGATGCAGGTTGCGAACATTCCCATATAGTCGGCGCGGACGCGATCCATTTTCTTTTCCGCCTGTCTGCCCCGCCAGATGTTGCCTGCTCCGCAGACCACAGCCACCTGCACGCCTGTTTTAGCACAGCGGGAGATCACGTCGCAGATCTTTCGCACCTGATCAAAGTTGAAGGTAAAATCCGAGCCTTTTGCCAGTGCCTCGCCGGAGATCTTCAACAAAATCCGTTTCGGTTGTTTGTTCATAGCAAGTTCCTTTGCATAGTCATAATTTCACAATTCTATTGTACTACAAAATCGCTCGTTTGTAAATAGCAATAGACAAATTTTTTGTGAATTTTTTGATGGTGCGGGGGTGAGGGAGCGAACTCAGACAAATATCATAAAGTTTTCGTTCACCTATTTTCAAGAGGTGGCGGGTCAAGGGCAGCGCCCTTGTCGCGCTCCGCAGAGCGCGAAACACTCTTTTCGGCGCTTCATTTTGCCAAGCTTTTCATTGCGCATTCTTCTGCCAAAGAAAAAGCAGGGGAAAGACTTTCGGAGACTGAACGGCGGGCGAAAACTTTTTGACAATGGATTTACCTTCCTCAACAAGAAAACCCCGCCGTAGCGGGGTTCTTTTGTCTTAGCCGTTGACCATTTTAGCGATCTCAGCCGCGAAGTCTTCTTCGCGCTTTTCGATGCCTTCGCCCTTCTCGAAGATCTTGAAGGAGTCAATGCGAATGTTTGCGCCGATTTCCTTTGCAACGGATGCAACGTACTGACCTACGGTCATCTTGTCATCCTTTACGTAAGCCTGCTCAACCAGGCAAACGCGCTCGTAGAACTTGCCCAGTCTGCCGCCGACCATCTTTTCGAGGATCGCGTCGGGCTTGTTTGCGTTCTTGGGATCGTTCTTTGCCTGCCGGATCAGCACAGCCTTCTCTTCCTCAACCTCGGAAGCGGGAACCTCTTCCTTATAAACGTACTTGGGAGGGTTGCCTGCTGCGATCTGCAGAGCCACGTTCTTCGCGCACTCAGCAAAGGCTGCACTGTCAGCGGCGTCGGTGTCGAACTTCACGATAACGCCGGTGGAGCCTGCGCCGTGGATGTAGGTGGAAACGGTGCCTTCTACGATCTCGAAGCGGCGGATCTTGATCTTCTCGCCGATCAGAGCGACCATTTCAACCAGCTTGTCGGCAACGGTGGTCTCAGTGTCTGCGTACTTGGTTGCCATAAAAGCGTCCAGATCAGCGGGCTTGGTGCTGATCAGGGTGGCAAGGAGATTCTTTACGAATTCCTGGAAAGTAGCGTTCTTCGCAACGAAGTCGGTCTCGGAGTTCACCTCGATCATAGCAGTTACGTCGCCTTCGGTCATGATATCCACGACACCCTCAGCGGCAATTCTGCCTTCCTTCTTAGCGGCGGTAGCAAGACCCTTCTCACGCAGGATCTTTACAGCCTTTTCCATATCGCCCTCAGCCTCAACCAGAGCCTTCTTGCAATCCATCATGCCGAGGCCGGTCTTTGCGCGCAGAGCTGCTACGTCTTTTGCGGTAATAGCTGCCATTGTTGTATCCTCCTGTAACTTAGTAAATCTTAGGTTATGCCTCAACGGCCTCTTCAGCGGGAGCCTCAGTAGCGGTCTCTTCGCCGTCGGTACCCTGCTTGCCCTCGATCATAGCGTCAGCGATGACGGAGGAGATCAGCTTGATGGCGCGGATTGCGTCGTCGTTACCGGGGATCACGTAGTCAGCGTCGTCGGGATCACAGTTGGTATCCACGATAGCGATTACCGGAATGCCCAGTTTCTTTGCTTCCAGAACTGCGTTTGCTTCCTTGCGGGAGTCAACGATGAAGATGGCGTCGGGCAGTCTCTCCATGGTCTTGATACCGCCGTAGCACTTCTCCAGGTTAGCCATTTCCTTCATGAGACCTGCCACTTCCTTCTTGGGGAGCAGATCGAAGGTACCGTCTTCCTGCATCTTTTCCAGAGCAACCAGACGGGCGATGGACTTCTTGATGGTCTTGAAGTTGGTCAGCATACCGCCGGGCCATCTTTCGTTGACGTAGTACATACCGCAGCGCTGTGCCTCGGACTTGATCGCCTCTGCTGCCTGCTTCTTAGTGCCTACGAACAGCAGATTGCCGCCCTGCATGGACAGATCGCGGGTGAATGCGTATGCTTCTTCAAACTTCTTAACGGTCTTCTGCAGGTCGATGATGTAGATACCGTTGCGTTCGGTGAAGATGTACTCCTGCATCTTGGGGTTCCATCTTCTGGTGTGATGTCCGAAATGGACGCCTGCTTCCAGCAGCTGTTTGATGGTGATAATAGACATTTCCAATGTCCTCCTTCGGTTTTTTCCACCATTCCGGCTCGAATTCCACCCTTTGGGGCAACCGAACTTGCGCGGAATGTGTGAATTTTCTGCGTCGTGTATATTTCCACGCGCGTTGTTGATTATACCACATTTTCTCGTTAAATTGCAATAGCGAAACCAATAATTTACAATTTGTTTACATTTTACCCGCGCCATTGCAGATCCAACGGCGACAGGAAGGTTTTTTTGAAACCCTCGGTTGACAAGGGGAGCGCGGTGTGGTATACTATGGACAGAAAACCGTTTGAAAAAGGAGATTTTGCCGTGATCTCGATCATCGTGCCCGTTTATCGGGTGGAAGACTATATCCGCCGTTGCCTGAACAGTCTGCTCGCCCAGACTGACAGGGACTTTGAGGCGATCCTCGTCGACGACGGCTCTCCCGACCGGTCGGGCGCGATCTGTGAAGAATACGCCTCCCGCGACAGGCGTTTTCGGGTGATCCATCTGGAAAACGGCGGTCTGTCCGCCGCGCGGAACACCGGGCTTGCGGCGGCAGAGGGCAACTATATCCTGTTTTTGGACTCCGACGACTGGATACATCCCCGCACGCTGGAACTTTTGCTCTCTGCCCTCACCGAGACGGGCGCGGACATGGCAATGTGCAACTACTCGACCGCCACCGAGTGGTGCGAGCCTGCCGACATAGGAACGCCCGCGGTGGAGACTCTCAGCGGACGGGACGCTCTGCTCTCCCTCTATCGGCAGGGCGGCGGGCGGTTCGTGGTCAGTTGGGGCAAACTATGGCGGCGGGAGCGACTCTCGGGCCTCGTCTTCCCCGAAGGGCGCATTCACGAGGACGAAGCCACCACCTACCGTCTCCTCTATCCCTTGGAGCGGCTGGCGCTGGTGGAGGCTCCCCTTTGGTTCTATTATCAAAACCCCACCGGTATCACCCATTCGGTCTATTCGTCCAAACGATTGGACGCATTGACTGCGCTGGAGGAACAGATCGACTTTTATCTGGCACAGGCAGACGAGGCTTTAATCGAGCAAACCGTCCGCGGCTATTTGCAAAAATCCGCTGAACATTTGGATGCCATCCGCGAGGCCTCCAAGGACGACGCTCTTGCCGCTGCCGTGATCGCACGGGTGGAGGACTTCTGCAGGGCGCGGGGGCTTCGGATCACCTGCTCCGAGCGACTGCTCCTGCGAGGCGACACCCGCTCCAAATGGAAGCTGCGCACCGCCAAGATCCGCGATCTCCTCCACGAGCGGGGATTTTTCGGTTGCATTTCTTATTATTGGAAGAAAATTTGAGGATATACCATGATTTCTATCATCGTACCCGTATATAAAGTGGAAGAATTTCTCCCCGCCTGTCTGGACAGCATCCTTGCCCAGACGCTCACCGATTGGGAAGCGATCCTTGTGGACGACGGCTCTCCCGACCGATCGGGGGCGATCTGTGACACCTACGTTGCCCGCGACCGGCGGTTTACCGTCATCCATCAGCCCAATGCAGGAGTTTCCGCCGCCCGCAACGCGGGGCTGAACGCCGCCCGTGGCGAGTTTGTCGCCTTTACGGATTCCGATGACCGCCTGCACCCCGATTTTCTCAAACAGCTGTACGCGCTGATGCAGGAAGGGACGGATCTGGCGACTTGCGAGTATCGGCGCATCCTGCCCGATGGCACGCCCTATCGGGGAGTCGAAGACGACACCGTCGGGAAATTTCATCTGCGTTCGGAAATCTTCCAAAGGGGCGTTCAAACCGAAGCAGGGCTTCGGTTTGCGCTCTCCGATGCGGTGATGGCTGATCTCTGGGACGCAGGCGTACTCAACAGCGCGTGCATGAAACTCTACCGCCGCGGGCTGATCGAGGCGGGCAATCTGCGGTTCGACACAGAGTTGCGCTTTGCCGAAGATATGCGCTTTGCCACAGGTTATGCAACACTCTGCAGTTCCTTCGGACTGGCAAGCCAGCCGCTCTATCT
Organism: Eubacteriales bacterium; assembly: GCA_051867925.1. Classification (GTDB taxonomy): domain Bacteria; phylum Bacillota; class Clostridia; order Oscillospirales; family CAG-272; genus CAKSQF01. Next base: position 12,928 of record JBJDZI010000118.1, on the reverse strand, counting down.
CTACCTTTGGCGGGAAGGATCGCTGACCACCGCCCCCAAGCCCGGGGTCCTCTCCCAACGCTATCGGTCACTGACGGCTATGGCGGAGAACTTTGCAGAGGCGGGTTATCTCACCGCCGCCCGTGCCGTGCGGGATCGGCTGGACTGCCTGACTCCCGAATCTTTTCTGGAGCGAATGGAGGACAAAGCCGACCGTCTTTCCCTGCTCCAAGAATATTGCGCGCTGGAAAACTATTCCCGAATGCTGGAGCATATCCGCAAGACCCGCTCCCCATTGACCTATCTTGCCTACAGAACCCGCTCCCCCCGCATTCTGATGATTCTGCTGGGGATCATGCTTCGTCGACGGAGGAACCAAGGAGGTGCGGTATGATCTCGTTCATCATCCCCATTTACAAAGCGGAAGCCTATCTGCCTGCCTGTCTGGACAGTCTGCTCTCCCAGACTGTCTCCGATTGGGAAGCGATTCTCATCGACGACGGCTCCCCCGACCGATCGGGAGCGATCTGTGACGCCTACGCTGCCAAAAACGAGCACTTCACCGTCATCCATCAACCCAATGCAGGAGTTTCCGCCGCCCGCAACGCGGGGCTGGACGCCGCCCGGGGCGAATTTGTTTCCTTTGTAGATGCAGACGACCGTTTGGCACCCGAATTTGCCGAAGCCATGGTCGCCGCACTGAGGAAAGAAACAGATGCAGACATCGTCTTCTGCAATTACCTGCGAATCTCACAGGGCGGTGAGCCGCTCTATTCCTCCTCGTATAGTGAAAAACTGGCGGGGCTTTTGAAAAATTACCCCGATGGAGTCTTCCCACGGGAGGACGGCGTTCTATCCAAACTTTGGGAGGCGGGGATGCTGAGCGGCTGTCCTAGCAAGCTCTATCGTCGGCAAGTGCTGACCGAGCGGTTCGATCCTACCCTGTCCTACGCCGAAGACTCACTGTTTGTCGCTTCCGTATCGCTGAACGCCAGAGCCGTCGCCTATGTGGAGGCTCCGCTCTATCTTTATCTCTATCGGGAAGGCTCTTTGTCCACAGGCTGGTGGAAGGGACTGTTTTCCCAGCGCAGTCGATCACTGACCGTCATCGCAGAGCGGTTCGGGCGGGCGAACTGTCCGCTGACCGAGCGGGCGGTGCAAACCATGCGTGACGATCTGAATCCCGAGGAATTTTTGGCACAGATCAACGATCGCCGCCGCACCGCAGAGTTGCTTCGTGAATACTGCACCCTGCCAAATTATCACGGGATGCTGGAAGTCATTGCCGCCACCCGTTCCCGCCTGACCTATCTGGTGTACAAACTCCGACGGCCGTTGCTTCTGCGGTTGTATCTGCGTCTGGTACTCAGAGGGCGCAGGTGAACTATCCTTGGAAATTTGTTACTAAACCGTGAATTTTTGCAAGTAATCATTTATTATCTATTGACAAATCCAAAAAAATATAGTATATTGATTATGCAATACAGGCGCAATCTAAAAAACACACCTGCGCCGCAAAGAAAGGAAAGAAATCATGAAAAAGCTTTTCACCCTCTTGCTTGCAGGGTTGATGGTATTTAGCATGGCGTCCTGCGCAGATGACAATACCGATCCTGCAGACACCACCGGCGGCAATACCACTACCGTTGCCACCACCACCAAGCCCGCTATCACCACTCCTCCCAGCATCGAGCCCGAAGATCCCAACGCTCTCGACGACTGGACGCTGATGCCTCTGGAGACCGACTGGCACTACAAAATCTTTAATTGCCCCACTCTGACCAACAGCGCCGCTGACGGCACTTCCTACGATCCCGATCAGGACGAAATGGCTCAGTGGCTGGCTGAAAAAGGCGAAGAATGGTACAAGAATGCAGATGTCATTTCCGAAATGGCTGGATGGGACATTCAGACCGCTCCCATGGGCGACCGTTACGACGGTCTGGGCGACGGCAACTCCCCCATCGGTTGGGCAGGCGATGCACACGGTCTGATCTGCTACACCACCTTTGAGCTGACCGCAGAACAGATGACCTGGGTAGCTGCTGCAGAGCAGAACGACATCTACATGGATGTTTGGTACGATAACACCTTCTACATTTGGATCAACGGTACGCTGGTTTACTCCCACGACGGCGAGGGCGCACCCCAGAGCAATGGCGGTGCTGACTGGAACGACGCACTGGAGCCTGTTGACTTCATGGAAGGCGTTGACATCCGCGAAATCCTGAAAGAGGGCGAGAACACCATCGTCGTATCTCTGAAGGACGGCTGGGGCGGACGCGAGTTCATTCTGGCGCTGGAGTGCGTATATTAAGATCACGAAAAAGAGAGCCTTTCGGCTCTCTTTTTTTGCGCCGCAGAAGATTGCACACTGCTTGGGCAAAAAATGATTTTCCTATTGCTTTTTTGTAAAAAACGGTGTATAATAAAATCACATTCAAAAATTCACAAGATTGAAGGAGGAACATCTTATGGCAGGACCCGGAGGAGGATCGCGCGGCGGCGGCGGTGGCCGCGGAGGAAGTTTCGGAGGAGGCGGCTTCAGCGGAGGCGGCGGTCCCGGAGGCGGATTCAGAGGGCCTCGCGGACCGATGTACGGCGGCTGGGGCTGGCGCAGAGGCCCCCGCTTCTACGGCGGCTGTCTGGGCGGTTTGCTGGGTATGATGATATTCCCTATTATATTGATCTTGATGGCTGTGGTACTGGTTTTCTCTGCACTCAGCTCATCTCTGATGGTACTCAGCGACGGCGGTGTGGTCTACTACAATGAGGAGACCTTCCAAGACTATGCAAACGAGCAGTATTACGCCGAATTCGGCGGCGCGGCGGCAACTGAGGACAACATTCTCATCGTCCTCCTGACTGCCGAGAACTATTATGATTATTGTTATATCGGCTGGGTCGGCGACCATGTTGCCACCGATATCAACAATCTGTTCGGCGCAGAGGGAACTGCGCTGGGCAATGCCATATCTGCAGCAGTCCCCCAAAACTACAAGTATTCGCTGGATTCCAATCTGGCGCAGGTCATGGAAAGTCTGACCGCCCGCATCAACGGACTGGGGCTGTCCTCTTCCTTCAAATGCCGGGAAGAACACGGCAGAGTGGAATCTCATCTGACCAACAAGTCTGATCTGCCTCTGACCGAGGACACCGTGAACACCGCCCTGAAGGCGTTCACCGAATCGACCGGTATCTCCGCCGTGATCGTGGTAGACGAGATGGAGGATGTCTTCGGACGGACTATGCCCGCCGGCGCGATCGTAACGCTGGTGATGGCGGCTGTGATCCTGATCATTGCCATCTGGCTGATCGTGAAGGTCGTCCGCAATCGCAAAAGGGGCGGAAACAACCCCGGTGGCGGTCAGCAAAACAGCCAATACAGCAACTCCTACAACGACCAGTACAACGACCGACAGTATTATTGAAATCAATCCGGTTGGGGCTTCGCCCCGGAGCCGGGCGTAGCCCTGCTCCTCCCTACCAAAACTCAGAATCTCGAAAAAGACCCATACCGAGGGAAAGGGAAAGCATCGGGGGTGCCGAAGTTTTTCGTAGCTGTCGCGTAGCAACTGCTACACTCCTCATCAGATCTCCAACCCCTTTCCTTGGCTGGCAGCTTTCTAAATTTATAGTTTATCGACACTCTGTGGGCGGCAAGTACTTGCCGCCCTGATTTTGTATATGGTTTGGCGCTGCCGAAGTTTGATCAAGTCTCTCGTTTCCTTGGCGGGGCGGAACCCCAATATTTTCCGAGCTGCTTGGCATGAAACGGTCGGCTACTGCATAAAGTGGACTACAACCGACACCAAACACGCAAAGGAGACATTTATGAACCCTTCCTCCGTATACGACGAAATCGCCGCCAGGACCGGCGGCAATATCTACATCGGCGTGGTGGGGCCAGTCCGTACCGGCAAATCCACCTTCATCAAACGGTTTCTGGAAACCATAGTCCTGCCCAACATCCCCGAATCCTACGACCGCGAGCGTGCCAGAGACGAGATGCCCCAATCCGCCGCAGGCAAAACAGTCATGACCACAGAGCCGAAATTCATCCCCGACAACGGAGTGGAGATCGAAGCGGCGAAGATCCGCCTTTCGGTAAAACTCGTGGACTGCGTGGGATATATCGTCCCCGAAGCACTGGGGCAGACCGAAAACGGCAAGCCCCGCATGGTCATGACGCCTTGGAGTCCTACTCCCCTTCCCTTCGGCGAAGCGGCGGAGATGGGTACCCGCAAGGTCATCACAGACCACTCCACCATCGGCGTACTGGTCACCACCGACGGCTCCATTACCGAACTGCCCCGACAGGGCTATGAAGAAGCGGAGCGCCGCGTCGCTGCCGAACTGACCGCCCTCGGCAAACCCTTTGTGGTGGTACTCAACTCCGCCCACCCTGAAGATCCCGCTTCGGAAGCACTGGCGCTGGAACTGGAGACCCGCTACAACGCGCCCGTGGCGCTGGTCAGCTGCCAGACGCTGGATGCGGACGACATTCTGCACATTTTGGAGTTGGTGCTTCATCAATTCCCGCTTCGGGAGGTGGGGGTCACCCTGCCCGATTGGGTCAGCGTGCTGGAGCCCGACCATCCCGTCCGCAGGGGTATTCAAGAGGCACTCATCACTGCCGCCGCCAAGATCAGCCGAGTGGGGCAGGCAGAGGAGGTCTTCACTGACCTTGCCGAGGCGGAGTATATCGAACGTGCAGATCTGCGCAGGCTGGATCTGGGCATCGGTCGCGCCGAGCTGGAGCTGACACCACCGCCCGCACTGTACTATCAGGTGCTGTCAGGCTGGACGGGTCTTGAAATCTCCGACCAGCGGGAACTGATCGCCACCGTCCGTGAACTGGCAGAGGTGAAGCGCCGCTACGACAAAATCGCGGGCGCGCTGGCGCAAGCCGAAGCCACGGGCTACGGCATCGTGGAGCCGGATGTCTCGGATATGCGATTGGAGGAGCCCAAGATCGTCCATCATTCCGGGGGCTACGGCGTACGGCTGAAGGCCAGCGCGCCCTCGCTCCATCTGATCCGCACGGGCATCGAGACCGAGATCTCCCCCGTAGTGGGCACGCAACAGCAGAGCGAGGATCTGATCAAGTATCTCCTGTCGGAATTTGAGGAGAATCCCGGTCGCATCTGGTCTACCAATCTGTTCGGCAAAACGCTCTACGAGCTGGTCAACGAGGGCATCCATCAGAAACTCGCCGCCATGCCCGAGGACGCCCGCACGAAACTGGCAGACACCATCTCGCGGATCATCAACGAAGGCAGTACGGGACTCATCTGCATTCTGCTGTAACGGCTCTGCTATCGGAATCTGCCGAAATTCTTCGGAAAAGCATTCTGCGTAGCCACCTTCGGGCGGCTACCACATCCGAAAGGACACATCATGACCTGCTGTTTTTCAACTCTTCGGGACAAAGAGATCATCTGCGTAGGGGACGGTCGCCGTCTGGGCTATGTCTGCGATCTGGAACTGGACCCGATCACGGGCAAGATCTGCGCGCTGATCGTCCCCGGCTCGGTATCACTGTTTTCTTTCGCCAGACGCGGGCGTTGTTGCATCCCGTGGGAGAACATCGTCCGCATCGGCGACGACATCATCCTGGTCAGCGGTGCATTCCCTCTCAAACCGCCTCCCGGAAAGAAGTGAGGGCGATTAGAGTCCCCTCTGCCCGCCGCGCATCTGCAAGTGCGGTGCGATACTGCCCGGATGAAAAAACGCTAAAAAGGGGCTGCAGCAAAATTACACTTTTGCTGTAGCCCCTTTTGGGGTCGTTTGAACCAAGTGACACGAATGAAATGTGCATGAAAACCGATTTTCCTGAATGCTTAGTCAAGATTGAATAACCGATATATTCTATCCGCTGTTTTTGAGAAAAAACAAAGGTCAATTCCCTTTTTACCATCATTCAGGTATATTGCATTTGATGCGCAAGGAGTTTAGTAACGACTGTCTTATAAATGTCATATCCGGCAACGGTTAGTAAAAATTTTTGATAATGTATTCATTCTCCGTTATCATCAATGTTCCGCCATTGGCTGTCATCTCGCATTATGATTATAGGCTTCTGTCTCATCAACAAGTGTTGAACCAACATCAAAGAAATCCATCTTGCATCCAAATAAATCACCTCGTCAAATTCAAGTTTGTCGAACTTATTATTTCACAAATTATACGGGTACTCCACATTTCGTGAAGTTTGGCTTCGCCAAGTGAAGCAGCGGCGCTGCCGCTGTGAAGTATTGTGCTGCGCACAATGTGAAGTGAAGTGTGCCACCCACGCCCTCAGGCACTTTACGATGCGGAGCATCGCTTCACGCACCGAAGGTGTGCTTATCGTGCCGCAAGGCACACTTAGTTCGAAAAAGGCCACATTTGTCAGGTAGACAAATGTGGTCTTTTTCGTGCCAAAGAGCAGTATAACGGTGCGTAAATGGGGGTAAAAAAAGCGATTAGGTGCGTAGCGCACCTTATTCGTCTTCCTCCGGGTCTTCGTCTTCTTCCTCGATGCCGAACAGCTCGGTCAGCTTTTGGAAGTTGTACGGATAGGAGTTGCTGCCGCCGCTGGTGAATGCCTTGCGTCCGTTGCTGTACTCTATGGTCAATTCCCACTGTGTGCCGTCCAGCACCACATAGCCGAAGCGCTCTGTCCGATAGTACTTACGCCATTCGCCCACATGCAGCTCTGCGAAGCTGCCGAGGAATTCTTCCTTCATCATCGGATAATCTGCCGGTATATCAAAGTTCGTCGGTGTCGGCATGAACATATCCTCCACCCAGAAATGCAGCTGTTCATCCAACCGTACCGTGTATGTGCGATTACCGCTGAAATAACCACCGATGTTAAGGGTGATCTTGCTGATGTTCCCGATGTTTGCGTCGAAGTCCATAACACGCAATTCTGCTGTGGTCGGCTCGTAGGGTGCGCCTACCTCTGCCAGCGCTGCCTTGGCGCGTTCCAAATACAACCGCGTACACCACAGTCGCGTGGATTCGCTGGGGTGCATGATGATCTCGGTGCCATAGTCGGGATGCTCCATTGTGCGCTTGAGCGCAGCAATCTCGCGTTTCAGCCTGCTGATCACACGCAGTATGCTATCGCGGTCTTTGCCTTTTATTTCGCTTTCGTAAAAGCCCTCGGGGCTAATCATCATGACCGCTTTCCTCCTTTGCGCTTTACAAGATATGGATAATGGAACGGCAATCCCATCACCGTATCTTCCCACGGTGATCCATCAAGGAACAGTCCAGCTTTTTTCGCCTGCCGCCGCACCTGCGCGTCCACTTCGAAGTATTCTTCGAAACTGAATGCAACGGCTCCGTAATCGTACTCACGCTCCGTGAAGTCCATTTTTCCGTATATCATTTCCACAAGCTGCGAGGTGCTGGTTTCTGTGCCTTCTGGCAATTCCTTGAGCTTTGCCAAGATGGCATCTACGACGCTTTGATGTTTGAACGGTGTTTTTGCCATTGTGGCAACCTCCTTCATTCTTTTTTATACTTGATCATCGCCATCGTGCTGAAATCCGTATTCGAAGAAGCACATGTCGATGATCTTTGCTGCTGGGTACTCAACGCGTTCACTGCAATGCTTACGAAGTGTCTCAAACTCATCCAGCTGCGATATGTACAGCCTTCCAAGCGCCATCAAGGATTGGACATTGCATCGTTGCTGTGCTGCTCCTGTGAGCGTCAGTGCTTTCTTGAAGTATCTGTCGTATGCCGGTGCGCATCCAATGGTACCAAGCAGTATCTTCGTCAGAAGTGTTTCTGTCGGGATTCCTGCACCAATGGCCACATATGCTTCGGTGATCGCCTCGCACAGATTCATGATCCGTGTTGCATAACACTCCTGCGCCAGTTTCTCTGGGGCGATGTCCCAGAGTTCTTCCCATTCCGGCTGGTATATCACGCGGACTACCGCTGCGTGGATTTTGTAGTCCTTCTGCATGAGGAATGAATTGCGAAGCATGCCCCAGCTTGCAAGATACCATGCTAAATGTAAGCACAGATAATCTACGGCTGCTTCGTCCTGTTCCTTCCGATGCTGCTTGAATGCTTCATGGCAATATTCCCAAGACAAGTACCTGTGGTTGGGATCCGTTGCGATTCCGTCATAGCAGTCATAGCCGCATTGCAGTGCGGCATAAATGGCCTTTTGATCCATCCGCTTCACCAGCGTCTTAGGCTTCATTTCGTATCCCTTGGCTACACCCTTGCGAAATACGACCCATTGCTCCTGCAAGCTAATGGAATCCACAAGATAACCTGCATTGATCCAGCCAGAGCAAAACGATGTTGGCTTTGTAAGGTTCGCCCACGACGGTCTATCCTTATATGCATAACTGGGAAGGGTTATGATTTCATTCAGATCATCAAAAGTCAGACGTACACTGTCTTTGCCGCATTGCTGCAGCCATTCGGTTAATGGTGCGTATTTGCCGCCTATCGCCATTGTGCTTTCTCCTTTTTAAGGCTTTCTGTAATTACACAACATAGCCGACTTTGTTCACTCCAATCACACCTCTGCGCACAAGTACAAAGTCAACCGTTTCATGCTCTATCCGAGCAACATTGATAATCGGTACTGCAGTCGTTTTGACCGCCGTTCTCGGCACCTCTGTTCTGGGGATCGTTATAGTCTCAACACCTATCTGTGCCAGCACTTCCTCCGGCAACTCATAGTTTTGCTCTACGAGACCAAAGCAAGTAAATCCTGTATCCACACAGAAGGAAATTAGCTTATTCTTTCCGATATTATACACTGCCGCAAACGCACATCCCACAAGGCTACCTATCATGTATCCGATAACAGGCAGCTCAAACCCAAGCGCCTGTCCGATTATGCCGCCAATTTTGGCGCCTGCTACATAGCCCGCAGAAACGATAACGCTGTCAGTAAAGGCTGCGCCCATCTCTCTGGCTGTCATCATGCCTGCTGCAACCTTGATGCTGTTCTTCACAGTCTCCAGTACGACCGCAACGATGGTTCCTACCATTGTAGGATCCGCGCCCTTGAATGCTTCACCCAGCAAGCCCTTTTCGCACATGATCAGAACGGTACAGGAAATTGAGCCGCGAAGGAACCCTTCTGCACCAGATGTTACCGCCTTTGTGCCCATCTTTTTCAGATGCTGTACATTGATTTGTCCAGTCTTGATGAGATAATCAATGGCTTTGTATATCTCTGGTGCCATTTGTATAGCAACCGTGATCGCCGCAGCAGTGGCACCTGCCTGCATGGCTTTCTTCAGTATGTATTCAGCTTTTATGGCGCTGTCAACACTGACACCGAAATCTTCGGGGTCAAATTCGTCGCGCTTAACACGACGGGCCATTTCTAAATCGTCTTCTTTAGACAGACGCACGGACTCCACGCCTTCACCATCCGATACCACATCAGTAAGGTGTGTCTCTGCATCGCTGTATGCCGCTGCAACCTCTGGACGAGTGCCCGCATTTTTGGCTGCTCTACGAGCTGCTTCACGAGCGGCTCCTTCCATGTGATCCGTCGGTATCAGCCGTTCTTGGCCTTGATACTTTGGCGTTCCTGTGTCTGGTGAGAGTGCTCCCTGTGCTACAGCACTTTTTTCGGGAGTGGCCATGTACTTTGCGCTGTAGTTCTTCCCGAAGTTCGAGCCAATATCCACCGATGCATATTCCGTACTCTCCAGCGTGAAAGCGCGGTGAGATGATCCTGCCGCAACGGCATTCACATTGAATGTGCCGGCATGCCAGTGTTCTGCAATATAGCCACCGAGAACAGCGTCGCTCTGTCCGCTTTTTAATTTTACCATATCTGCTGTTAGTTGGTCGATTGCCTGCTCGACCTGCGAAACATAAGCGCTACCCAATCGGGCGGCAGCATCTGCTCCAGCAAGACGCGCAGAGAACTCCCAGCCCTTTTGAATAGCGCTTCTTTCCTGCATGGCTTAATGACCTCTCTTATGCTTGCATGTATTCTTCGAGGTGATTGTTGTAAAGGTTGAGAACACCGTAGAACAGCATCTGCTGCTTTACAGCTGTTTTATTGGAGAACATCGACATAGCGAGACCTGTACCAATCCCAGTAACAAATCCAAGCAGCGCTCCTATACCTCCAGCAACACCAGCTTTAACAACGGCATCTTTGTGATCCGCCGTCTGCTTCTTCTTAATAATTTCAGGAACAGGCAGCGCGTTAAGTTTCTCCAAGAAGGCATTATAATCTTCTTCCTTCTTCAATGCCTTGGGGTCGATGGCGATCACTGCTTGATTGCCAGCCCAACCGTATTTTACGCCGCAATCATCGAATTTGATGTCCAGAACGGGAATCAGTTTGTCCACACCCTTGATATCACCAATGAGGAGCACTTTTGCGCCGAGGTTTCCAGCTTTCTTCTGATCCAGCCAGACTTTTTCAGTCCAAGCAACGATTTTTACGGAACCGTCTCTTGTTCCAACAATGGTTTCTTCTCCTGTGTCATCTTTGGTTTCTACCAATTTACGAAGCTGGTTAATCAGCATTTCATCTTTACATACGACGACCAGTGTCTGTGGTTCGGTATAGAACACAATTTTCACTCCCTTTGATTGTATGCTTTCAAATCGCATGAACTGCGCAATTACACATAAAAGCCATTTTCGTCTGGCTCGCCAAAACAGCTATGGCAGAGATATGGCTGCTGCAAATCCTCAATGCCCGCTGGCGTTAGCTTAATTTCACGCGTGATAAACGGGAATATCCTGCAGTGGCTAATCATTAGCAGTCCCATTTCTGGATTTGCACGAATGACTTTATTGATTAGATTACTGATGTTTCTTGCGTTAACAAAATCGAGGTTATTCAGTGGCTCATCGATTATCATTAACTCTGCCTGCGGGCGCGTTGCAATTACTGCCAAAACCGACAGAAGCCGTTGTTCTCCACCACTAAATTTTGCGGGTTTTGCTTTAGCGTCAAACACACGACTGTTATCGCTGCGTCGCGGAATCCATTCGTCAATCAGATCGTTTACTTCACCATAGCTCAAATATCTACCCGCGTGGGCTTCACCACTTTCGCTAATGATGTCTCTTACTTGGATGCTGCCCATTTCCGCATATTCATCTTTTTGCTGGACATAGGCGATCTGCGAACGATATCTTTGCAAATCGGAAGGATTCAAGTCAAACACATTGCCAAAGCTACGCTCTGTAATTATTCCTTCAATTTTTTTGCCTTCAGTTTCCAGCCGCAAAATGCTTTTTAATAATGAACTCTTGCCGCATCCGTTGGGGCCGGATAACAGTACTGCTTCGCCTGCTCGAATATCGAATGATGCGTTCTGCGTGAGTATGCGATCATTTATTTGAATTGATAACCCTCTTACACTGAGTATACCGTCCATGCTCATTTCCTCCACAACTGCCTATTGAGAATCGTTGCTGCCAGGATTGCTGCAATAATTTCTGCTGCCAGCACGCAAACCACCGGAGCGATGGTTATCAAACTGACGCCAGCGCCGCAAAATGCTACTGTCGAAATAATTGCAGTAATGATAATCGCAAGCAGTACCGCCTTGCTGATCGTGCAATAGTACGCGCTGTTCAACGCTTTCTTTTCAAATCCAAGCATTATCAGTCGTCTAAAATTATGCACGATTCTCTTGACGAAAAACATGACGAAAATGACCATGCTTATAGCAGACACCAAGAAATACACTGCCATATACGGTGCTATTCCACCGAAGGATGATGCCATTTCATCCTCCTTATATATGATATCCTCTGGCATCGAAGAACACTGTAACGCCAGAGTATCAATTGGCGCCGCTGTGAAAACAATGCATGTATGCGTTATTTTGGAGTCGTACTGCTCATCGTATCCCATGACGATGACACCATCAGCATGATAATCATCTTGCAATCCTCTTGTGTATGTAATGGAAGGAAGGATGGCTTCAACGGTATATTCGTACACCTCTCCATCAATGATGCTTTTTGAGTATAGTATGTCGCCAACAGATATTCTGTATTTATTAGAGATGTTGCCAGAAACCGCTATACCATGTTCTCCAAGCCGCTCTGCGTTCCAGTCAACCAAATCCGTGTATTTCGCATCAGCTGTCTGCATCACAATTTCTGCGTTTATTCCTGCCTTTGCATCAGCGGATAACGAAAATGAAATACCCGCATTATATTGGAGATACGCATCATCGGCTGTGCTGCTTGGCGCTATTGCGGAATAGACATAGCTTGAACGCATGAACGATAGCATTTGCGCCAAATCACCTTTGGTGGGTATGGTCACAATGATCGTCAGTAATAGGAAGATGGCTAAAAAAGCAGCGGTATATGCTGCCGCACTTTTGCGATTCAAGTGCAGTTTTACATTTGATGCCTTCATCCCATCACCGACCTTTCTTGTAGTTTATTTCTTGCGTTTCGTTTCCTTCGCCATCTTGTTAACCATGCTACTGTTAATAGCAAAGCAAACAAGCTCAGCGACAATAATTGCTGCGGGAATAGCAAGCAGCTTTGCATCTATTGCTGCTCTGGGTATGTATGTGTCTGCCATATTAAGCTTTACGATCAGCACTCCAGTAAACAGTACGATCTGAAGGAGTGTTTCGAAAGCGAAGGCTGTTCTGTAGTATGGTTTTACTTCCTGTCCTTTAGGAATGCAGTGTTTTGCAAAATAGACCTTTTCGCATCCGCGCCTTGCCATCACAATATTAAATGCAATCGACAGCGCTACAACCAAAGCCGCACCAAGCCAAATCATTAAATCTCCACTAGCAGTATCCGCTGTACTTTCTCTCACGCGGAAATCCGTAATTTCGTTTGCATATCCTGCCGACATAATAGCATCATAGTGGATTTGGTACTGTTCATCGGAATCGAAAGAATCACGATCCTTGAGCCTGCCAAGTGGTCTGTAGTCAGTTGTCAAGTATGTGCGGCAGGAATTGTA
>JBJDZI010000117.1:0-31651 GCA_051867925.1 Eubacteriales bacterium | reverse complement strand
TATCTTTGAATAACTTCCTTTTCTTTTTGGTTCACATCATTTTAGCACATACATTATTTGAAATTTATTTTTTGCCGTCATTTTGGCGTTTTCAAAAGAAATTTACATTTACAGGTAGATTTTTCGGTCTTACTGTGCTACCATAGAAATATATTATCATTGTTTTCCAAAGGATATCTTTATGAAAAAACGCAATCTGCTCCACTTTATCGAGTGTCTTCTGCTGATCCCGCTTTTCCTCTTTCTGGCGTTCTTTATGCGGCTGGAAAACGATCTGTTTTTCACCTTCACTTGGCTCTTTACGGTTCTTGCCGCCGTCGCTTTGGTCGTTTATCTGTATATCGTCGCAGACAGCGAAAAGCTCCATCCCTGCGGGCTTCTCCCCATTGATCTTTCCGATCTTTTGTTTCTCTACCTTCTCCTGCAGGTCGGATGCTCCGTCGTTCTTCTGATCATCCGCAATCTGAGCGGGTTCTCGGCATGGACGGCACTCGGCATCTATCTGTTCTTGTTGGTGGTTACTGCTCTGCTTGCCCTCCTCCCTGCTCCCGCTGATCCTCCCGCTCCCGCGCCTACCGACGAGCGAGACGATGTGTCGGCAAAAAAACTGCTTTACTATGCAAACTATCTGAAGCGGCTTTGCCGCAAGTGCGAATACGCTCCGCTGAACACCGTGATGACCGACATTTCCGCTCTGCTGGTGCGGCTGGATCCCGCTTTCAGCGTGCAGTTGCAGACGCTGGAAGACGATCTCAGTTCCAAATCCGTCAAGGTGGAAAACGCCCTGCTGACGGGCGATCACACCAAACTTCCGCTGCTTACCCGTGAATTGGAAGCAACACTGGACTATATGCACAAGCGGGTGGACGATTACCGTTACACCCTCACCGACGAAGGTTTCTACCATGAGAACGACGAGATCGCCATGGCGCAGATCGACCGTCTGCTGGACAAACTGGGACTGGAATATGAGGAAGACCTGCCCACCGCCGCCGCTTCCTTCGAAAATGAATTTTTCTATCAAAAGGCAATGCAGTTTGCCTCTGCCGAGTATCGCGCCCTGCTGGAAAGCTACAACGAGCAGATCGTTCAGCGACTGGCTGACGAGGAGCAGGCGCGGGGTGACCGTCGGAATCATCGGATGCGCCATTTGCACCGCGGCTGTCACCTTTGCTCGCTCCTGCTGATGGCTTCCTGCATCGCGCTTCCCATCATCTGGCATCTGAGCGTTCGCCCGCAGGGCTTTGCATACGCCGCGGAAGAGGGGACTGACTGTGTGATCATCACCGGCTACAATCCTTTCTACGGCGACGATGTGACCGTTCCCGCGACACTGAACGGTCGGAAGGTCATTGCGGTAGGTCAGGATGCGCTGAGAGACGGCACCCTCACTTCCCTGCGGCTGGAGGAGGGCGTGGAACGGTTGGATTTTGAATCGGTTCGCGACAATCCTTATCTTACCACAATGTATCTGCCCAAGAGCTTGAAAGAGGTGGGCAACTACGCCACCAAGAATCTGCCTGCGCTGACCGTATATTACGCCGGTACGGAAGAGGACTGGGCGAATATCAACATCAAGCAAACCGGTTCTGCCAACGATCGGCTGGTAAAGGCTACGATTCATTATGAAAGTGAATAAAATATTGACTTGCGGGGGCAATGCCCTCGCAAGTCTTTTCTGTCGGAGTCAGATGGGTGTGAGGGCAGATAAAGATCGGAGCGGATGATCCGGCAGGATCAAACAGGTTGTCAGATCAATACCGGGACGGGCGTGCGAATCTCCATCGACTGTTCGGTAACTGTGCAATCATAGGCAAGAATCTCCACCCCTGCCTCCTTCGCCCTTCTGAGTGCTTCCCGAAAGGCAGGCTGGGTGCGGTCGTTGGGCGAACAGTCGACGGCACCCTCCAATTGGATCACGAACAGAAGGGTTGCCGAAAATCCCTCTCTGCGGGCGGCGATCAGTTCCTCCACATGGCGCAGTCCCCGCTCGGTGGGCGCATCCGGAAAATAGGTGTGACCGTCCTCCTCCAGCGTCACCCCTTTTACCTCAATCAGCCGCCGCTCGCCCGGGCGTTCCAGATAAAAATCAAAGCGCGAGTTTCCCCATTGGTACTCGGCGCGGAAGAAGGTGCATCCCTCGTAGAGCCTCGGCAGGAGCTCCCCCGCCGCGCGGTTGGGCGCCTGAGAATCCATATTGATGAGGCGGTCGCCCTTATACACCGCCACCAGATCGCAGGGTGTGGAGCGGTTGGAATTTTGCGCTCTTTCTAAAAGGACGGTGCAACCGGGAATGAGAAGTTCCTTGCACCGTCCTGTGTTTTTGACGTGACAGCGGATCTCCTCCCCGCTCTCCGATCGGCAATAGGCGATAAACCGATTGGGGCGGGAGAGAAAGATTGCGCGTTCGATCTGCGTGTAATGCATCAATACTGAATCTCGGTGACGATCGCCCAATGGGAGGAAATATAGGCACCGTCCACCAGATCGGTGAGCAGTTCGTAACTCTTGACACTGCACAGTCCGCGGGAAACGAAGACGTGAGCGGTGGGCACCGTAATGTTAGTGCTTCCGTATCCGTTCTGGGTAGCGCCGCTGCTGACTACGGTCTTGGCGATGTCCAGCGAATCGGCAAAGCCTTCGGCGATCACGTTCTTATAGGCTCTACTGCTGCTGCCGGCGGAAAAATCGCCTGCAAAGATCACAGGGAGTGCGAACTCCGCCGCCCGATCGCAGATCAGCGATGCGCCATAGCCTGCGGCGGATCTGCCGTAAGGATCCAGTTGGGTATTCATCACCACAAACTGCCCTCCCGTGGAAAGATCGGTCAGTTTTGCCCATGTGCAGATGGAATAGGTTCTGCCGTCCCAGCCTACGCTGGCAGTCTCGGGCGTTTCGGACAGCCAGAAAGTGCCGCTGTCATCCAGTTGATACTTGGTCTTGTTGTAGAGGATGGCGTTGTACGCGCCCTCCAGAAATGCTTCGTATTTGTCGGGGGCTTCGCCGTTTCTGCCCGTGCCTACGAATCCGTAAACGTCGGTCAGCGCAGGGGTGTCACCGATGCCCTCCGTAATGCAGGACAGCCATGTGGTGCAGGAGACTTCCTGCAGACACAGTACATCGGGGGATTGCTGCCGAATCTGCTGATACAGGCGGGGATAGCGGTTGATGACCGCGTTTTCGGCATAGCCCGACTGGGTGACGTTGAGATCAAGCAGTTTGACTTTACCGGTGTACGATGGCGTACCGGTCAGCGAGAGGTCTGCCTTGACCTCGCTGGCGTCGGAGCCGCCGATCACGTACTGCTCCACAAAGGCGCGCACACCCAGCACCACGGTATTGGCATCGCCCGCAAAGACCAGTTTCTTGCCGTCCATGCCGACTTTATACGCGCCCGCATCGGCGGTGACCGCGGTGGTTCGGTTCGTCACGCCAATGAGGATCTCCCGCTCGGCGTTTTCACCGCTTGATGCCACCTTTTCCACGGTCATCGGATAGCCGATGGCATCTTCCAGCGCGGTCTTCAGATAGGTGGCGGCACCCTGATAGCCGTCACCGTAGACGATGGTATAGTCCAGCACGCTAATACCGTTCAGAGTCAGATCGCTGAGATTGTAGTCATAGCGGTACTGATATCGGTAACCGCATTCCAGCACCAGATCGGCGCGATCCGCCGAGAAATACAGTTCGATCAATTTGTTGACCGCTTCCACAGTCTTCTCTTCACAGCCGCCCAGCACCACCAACTTGTTGTTGACGACCTGGATGGCGTAATCGTTGATGCGCAGGGTCTCTGCCACCAGTGCAGTCTCTTCGCGGTCGGTCTCACCGATCAGAATCTCGGTAGCCGCCGAGGGGTCTTGTCCCTCCAGCAGAAAGTCGCCGCCGGTCTCCAGCGTGATATTGGTAAAGGAGGTGATATGGGAGCGCAGATTCTTGGCAGCGGTCAGCACGGGACTGCCGTCCTTGACGTGACTGCCCGTGATAATGACGGTATCGGTGACGCTTTCGCTGAGGAAGGTGTGGGTCTTGCCTGTAGAAATGCTGACATCACCGGATTTGTCGAAGTCGTGCATATAGTCTGCGGTGGTGACCGCCGCGTCCTCATCTTTGGAGCCGCAGGACACCAGCCCTCCCGCGACAAGGATCGCACAGAGTGCCAAAGCACTGGCTTTTCGTAGTATTGATCTCATGATAGTACCTGCCTTTCCCGCAACGGTGCGGCATTGATTCTCTTTTTCATTTATATTATAGCACAGCCACGGGGGCTTGTCAAGTGAAAAATGCCCCTCTCGCCCGGGCACTGACCGGATGAGTCTTTGCATCTGCCGTCAAAAAATGCAAAAGAATTCTGCAAAAGAGGCGATTTGTCACAGATTCTTCACAATGTTTGAGTATAATAAAGGTTATGAATGCTTCAAACTGCAGATCCGAAAGGAAACGACTATGATCAAGCTGGATAATTTGACAAAACGTTACGGCAATCTGACTGCGGTGGATCATCTGAACTGCACCATCGAACCGGGGAAACTCTATGGATTTCTCGGAGTAAACGGTGCAGGCAAAACCACCACCATGAATATGATCACCGGCTGTCTTGCCCCCACCGAGGGGAGCGTGACCGTCTGCGGTGAAAACCTGCTTCTGAATCCCGTTGCCGCCAAACGGCACATCGGCTATCTTCCCGAACGACCCCCGCTCTATCCCGATTTGACGGTGCGGGAATATCTCACCTTCGTGGCAGATGCCAAAGGCGTTCCCCCTTCCCGCCGTCGGAAGGAACTGCTTCGAGTGATGGAACAGGTGAGCATCCTGTCGGTCGCTGACAAGCTGATCCGCAATCTTTCCAAAGGATATTGGCAGAGAGTGGGACTGGCGCAGGCCATCCTGAGCGATCCCGAAATTCTGATTCTCGACGAGCCTACCGCCTCCCTGGATCCCCGCCAGATCGTGGAGATCAGACGGCTCATCCGCTCACTCAAGGGAAAGCACACCATCCTGCTGTCCAGCCACATCCTCTCGGAGGTAGCGGAAATCTGCGACGTGATCCTCATTCTGTCCGAGGGCAAATTGGTGGCGATGGATACCCTCTCCAATCTGCAGAACGATTATCTGCACACCGATACGATCCGTCTCACGGTTCGCTGTGCAGAGAGCCGCTGTGAAACGGTACTCCGCAAACTGCCCGGCGTGCAGAAGATCACCGCTGACGCCCACGGCTCTCTGACCGATGTCACCGTGGAGTGCAAGAAGGGGACGGACATCCGTGAACAGATCTTCTTCGCCTTCTCCGAACTGCGCTGTCCCATTCTGTCTATGACGCTTCACGAAGCATCGCTGGAGGAGGTCTTCCTCACCGCAACCCGTCCCGAAGCCACCGCCTCCCGTCCGCATCCCAAGTCTCCCGTCGGGCGCAAACCCGCACCCGCACCGTTCCCTCCGAAAGAGTCGCCCCCCAAAAAATCCTCGGCTCCCAAGCCAGCCGTGAAGGATGAGGAGGACGACGACTACAAGCCGCTCCTCGGCAGAAAGGAGAAAGATCAATGATCTCCGTTTTAAAGAAAGAACTGCGTGCCGCGTACACGGGGTTTTTAGGCTACGCGCTCTCGGCGTTCTATCTTCTGTTCGCCGGAGTGTTCGTCACCATGAACAATCTGTACGGCAAAGACGCTTCCATCGAAAACACTTATTCCTACATTCTGTTCGCCCTTTTGATGATCATTCCCGTGCTGACCATGCGTTCCCTCGCAGAGGAGCGACAAAGCGGAACTTATCTCTTGCTTTCTTCGCTTCCCATTCGGACGATGGACTTCGTACTGGGCAAATACTTTGCGCTTCTGACGGTGCTTGCCATTCCGATCGGTTTGGTGGGATCTTATTCGCTGATCCTCTCCTTCTACGGAACTGTTCGTCCGCTGTCGGCTGTGCTGGTCACCTTCGCGCTGTTTCTGGTTGCCGCCGCCATGACCGCCATCGGTCTGTTCATCTCCTCGATCACCTCGGGTGTGATGATGTCTGCGATCCTGACCTTGGGCGCGCTCCTGCTGATCTACTACCTGCCTGCGCTGGTCACCCTGCTCCCTGCCACTGCCGCAGGTTCCTTCTTCATCTTCACCGTTCTGATCATCTGCCTCGGTCTTATCATCGTCTATTTCACCAAAAGTCTCAACTGGGGACTTCTGTCCATCGCACTGCCGGAAGGCATTCTGCTGGCACTCCTGCTGTTCTCCCCCACTCTTTTGGAGGGATCTGCCGCACGGGTGATCGGTCTGCTCTCTTTGACCTCCCGCTTTGAGCTTTTCTCGCTCTACGGTCTGTTTGATCTGTCCGCCGTCTTCTACTTTTTGTCCATGTGTTTTCTGTTCATCTATTTCACCGTGGCGGCGGTGGAAAAACGGCGTTGGAACTGAGCGATTCCGACAATAGAATTGGAGTTATCTATGATACAAAAATCAAACCAACCCAAGCAGATGCATCCCTCCACTTCATGGATCATTCTCACCGCCCTGGTGCTGGTTGCCATCTTTCTGATGAATTTTCTGATCCAAATGCTCCCCTCGGGGATCACCGTTTTTGATCTGACCGCCCAGAAGATCACCGAGATCAGCGACATCACCCGCAAATATGTGGCAGAGATGCAAGACGACGTGGTGCTTTACCGCATCTGTGTCACCGGAAACGAGGACGAGTCGCTGATCCGGCTGATGGAGCATTACGACGAGCTGTCCGACCACATCTCGGTGGTGTCGGTAGATCCCACGGTCTATCCCCGCTTTACTGCCACCTACACCGACAAGAATCTGTCTGACAACAGCATTATCCTCGTCAGCGACAAGCGATCCAAAGCGCTGGATTTCAATGATCTTCTGCTCTACAACATCTATGCCATCTCGGAGGACGGTACCTCGTACACTTTGCAAAGTCAGATGTCCTATTCGGATTTTCTGTCCTTCTACGAGACCTACTCGGATGTATTTGCGACCGGCGATTACACCTATCAGACCCTGTTCATCGGCGAGGATGCCATCACTTCCGGGCTGGACTACGTCACCAGCGACGTTCTGCCCAAGGTCTATTTCACCGTCGGTCACGGAGAGAGCGCTATCCCCGATTCGCTCTGCAATTATCTCTCGCTGGACAATATTGATTACGGAAATTATTCTTCGATCAACGATTCCATTCCGCAGGATGCAAGCTGCATTCTGATCTACGCCCCCACACAGGATTTCACCAAGGAAGAAACGACTCGCTTTCGGGACTATCTGCTGTCGGGCGGCAAGCTGATGCTGTTCACCTCATACGCTTCGCTGGAACTGCCCAATCTACTGGCTTTGATGAGCGAGTTCGGAATGAACGCCTCCGACCGTTTGGTGCTGGAAGGAGATTCGGAGCATTTTCAGGGAAGCGGTTATTTCCTCTATCCCCTCACCGAGGGGGCGAGGAATCATTTCTCCATTGCCTCTTACAATCTGCTGGCTCCTTACAGCCATTCTGTCTCCATGGGGGAAAGCAGGTACACCATGACCTACACCTCCCTGTTCACCACCACCGAAAAAGCACGACTGGAGGATGCAAAGCTGTCGGACGAGGAGGCGGTTGCCGATCCCGACGCCTCTGAGAGCGGAGACACCGACTTTGCCGATACCGAGGACACTACCGGCAGTTACGACGTGGGTGCGCTGGTCACGCTGGCGGGCGAGGGTGCCGGTCATTTGTGCTGGTTTGGCTCCCCGCAGATTCTGGACAGCGATTTCAACAGTGCTTCTGGCGGCGGCAACTACACGTATTTCCTCGCCATTTTGGAGAAGCTGTGCGAGAAAAACTACTCGCTGGTCATCGAGTCCAAGGTACTGAACGAGGATGTGCTGGTGCTTTCCGATTTTCAAGTGGGATTCTGGGGCGTTGTGCTGATCACGGTGATCCCTCTGACTGTGCTGGGAATCGGACTTTGTGTCTATATGAAAAGGAAGTATCGCTGATGCCGCTGAAGAAAACCATATTCGCCGTACTGGGTTTTGTCTTGGTTCTGTTGATCGCTATGGTCGCCCTGCTCCTGCTCTCACCCGAACAGGAGCAAGTGCCGGTAGTGACCGATCCCCCTGCGGTACAAGTGTTATTTGATCAGAATCACGTCGAACACGTGGAGAAGATTTCGTTCGTTTACAAGGATCGGGAGGAGATCTCGGTAAACTGCGCCGACGGTGGCTGGCAGGTGCTTGGTCGCCCCGGTCTGCCCGCAGATCCCGACAAGATGACCGCTCTGCTGGAGCATTACGAACAGATTCTGGCTCTGCGCACGGTCACCGAGAATTGTCCCGATCCTGCCGAATACGGGCTGGATGCGCCCTGTCTGACGGTAACCCTTACCGTCCACGGAACGGAAAAGACCTATCTGTTCGGAAGCGAGAACACCTATTACGAAGGCTACTACTGTATGCTCAAGGGTTCCTCTGCGGTTTATCTGCTGGACTACGCTTATGTCACCGCTTTCGATCTGACCGCGGAAGACCTTTTGGCGGTGGAAAAACTGCCCGCGCTGTCAACGATCTCCTCTCTCGAGTGGACTTGTGCTAACGGCGCAACGGCTGACGAGCTCTCCGCCCTGCAATCCGCTCTTGCCACGCTGGAAATTGATCGGATGGTGGACTTCGGAAGTGAGCAATACCCGATCTACGGTCTGGATGCCCCCGCCGTCGCCGCGCTGACCCTCACAGACGGTCAGACGCTGACGCTGCACCTGTCGGAAGGCGAAACGGAGGAGTTGATCTATCTCACTGTGGACGATCGGGAGATCATCTATCTGATCACCTGCGACGATATGCAGACTCTGCTGGAATATATCAGAAATGAATAAATTGGGGCTTCGCCCCAAACCCCACCATGAACCTTTTTGAAAAAGTGACTTGACCCCGAAAACTTCTGAAAAGGACGGCAAATACTTGCCGCCCTTTTCAAAAGTTCTTGGAGGTGTCAAAGCCTTCTTTCAAGAAGGTTCTGACAAAGATTCCATAAATAGCGGTGGGACCTGCCGCATGGCGCGCGCCCAGAGATGCGGTGTCGCAAAGGAGAGCGGACAGCGTACCGTCTTCGCAGGAAAGGGTCAGTACCTCCCGAACCGCGGCGGTCAGCCCGTCGATAACCGCTTCCGGCGATGCTGTGGAGGAGAGATTCATTTCTTTGCGCAAAGCATCCTGCCGAGCCGAATCCTCCGAAAGCAGGCGGCACAGAGTCTCCCGCCTGTTACAAAGTGCCAGCAGGAGAAGGGGATCCGTGTCCGATTCTCTCAGCGGCAGGGCGGCTTTGGCATCCCGCAGACGGCGGGCGTAGGTCAAAGCGATGTCGGTAAGTTCCCGAATCGCCGCAGGGGAGTCGGTCAGTAGTGCCGCCAAAGCAGTAGCGCGGGGCGAACAAAAGCGCATGGCAGGATCAGTCACCTCTGCCGTTCCTCTTCGGGTAGAAAAGCATCTGCGGCAGAGATACCGTCCGTATTTGTCCAGCTCCAGAGTGTCCTCAGCAGGATACGCGCCGTCTCGTTGACAAAGCGTGCAAACGCCGCGGATAAATCGGGGACGGCGAGTCAGTGTCTCCAGCCTCGGTGCATTACGGTAGATTTTCCCTTTGTATGTAAAGTTGTTTTCATACATCGCTTCTGCTGTTGCAAGGATCTGCCGATAGCCCTTTTCTTCTTTGGCGGCTCGTTTGCCCGAAAGTTTGCAATAGTCCAAAAACTCGCGGGCGGCGGCGATGGCAACGGCTGTCGCCTCTGCGCTCCCTTGAAAGAGCAGTTCCCTGCCCAGCAGTCCCGCATCAAACGCCTGCGTCCGCATCCCGAAGGGGAGCATCCCCTCTCGGAAACTCTGCATGACCGATGCAAAGGCAGATCGCATCCCGCGATGCAGTTCTTCTGCCGCTTTGCCCGTGGGAGAGGTTGCCCGACAATAGCGGGCGGTCGCCCACAGATATGCCGCCGAGGCAGCGGCATCCGCTTGCCCTCGGGGGCTGATCACGTCCGGCTCGCAAGCCAACACCGACGGGATAAATCCGATCTCGGCACTTTGCTCCGTCCAGTACAAGAGCATACGCCCTGCGGCGTCGATCTGTCCGCTTTGCAAAAACAACGCGGTCAGCGAAGGAAGATCGCCGGCACTTGCCAGCGGCTCCCGATGGGAGCTGACCACCGCGCCGCTGTCTGATTGCATCATCAATAGACCTTGGATGGGATCCGATGAAGCCTCGTGTTTCCATTCCGTCGAAAATGCACTTGCATAGACGGGATGGGCGGTGGGAATCTCTCCGAAATCCTTGAAGGCTTGCAACAAACGGTCTGCCGCATGAACGGCATTCTTGGGATCGCTATGCAAAAGAACGTACAATTCTCCCAAATCGCCACCGTAATAGATCACACCGTCCGCAGAATCGTAGCGTAGCGTTCCCGCAAACACCAGCACGGCGGTCTGCTCTCGCAGGACGGTCATGCCGCTGTCAAATGCGGTTCCCGCGGGAACCGTCAGAAAGAGCGCATCTGCCCGCAGTTTACCGAAACGGTAGGACGGATGATACACCGCCCGAACATAGGAGGGAATGGACAGACGAAACTCCAGCTTGATGATTCCGTCCAGACGGCGGATGAAGATCGGCTCCTCTACCGCCGCAGTATCCGTGATCTGCAGATCGCAAACCGAGCGGGTGGTGATGCCGATCATCTCTTCGCTGTAATACAAACGGTGAAAGAGAGCGGAGCTATCCGCTATGCGCGCCGTGTCGATCTCATGATAGACACCCTTGAAATCGGGGAGCATGGAAAACAGATGCGGTGCGCTGTATCCTCCCCGAAAACTGTAGATCGCCGCGCCTTCCTCCCACAGCAGGAACTTGCCGTTTCCCTGCGGAATCATGGGAGGGGATTTGGCGCTGTTTGAAAACCACAATGCCATGGCTTACTCCCAATCGAAGGTGCGGGGATGTCCGCCCGATTCGAGTCCTTCAAACTCTCTCTGCCGCAAAACTTCGTAAATGCCGATGGCGGCGCTGTTGGACAGGTTCAGCGAGCGCAGATTCTCCCGCATAGGAATGCGCACGCAGGTATCGGGATTTTTCTGAAGGAGCCATTCGGGAAGCCCTGCGGTCTCCTTGCCGAACACCAGAAAGACCTTTTGGGGATAGGTCACGTCGGTGTGACGGCGGGGTGCTTTGGTGGAGAAGAAGTACATCGCCTCGCCCGCGTTCTTTTGGAGAAATTCCTCCAGATTTTCGTAGTAGTAGATCTCCAGTTTGTCCCAATAATCCAGCCCAGCCCGCTTTAACTTGCGGTCGTCGACGGTAAAGCCCATGGGCTTCACCAGATGGAGTGCCGCTCCGATAGCGGCGCAAGTGCGGGAAATGTTGCCCGTATTCTGCGGGATCTCCGGCTCAATGAGGGCTATGTTCAGATCGTTCATGTTATACTCCTGTGCGGAGCAGGATTTGATGACATTTCCTGCTCCGTTATTCTAAAAATCCTTTATATCTTAGCATATTTTTTTCAAATTTGCAATAATTTTTACATTTTCCTATTTCTTTTTTTTCGAATCTGTTGTATAATAAAGCAGTATGGATAAAAATGAGCAACTCTGCTCATCTGACGAAAATAAATGAAGAGGTATATTCCAATGAGCTTACTCAACAAACTGTTTGGTACCAACAGTGCCAAGGAGATCAAAAAGATCACGCCGCTGGTCAACGCCGTAGAAAATCTGGCTGACCGTTATGCCGACATGACCGACGAGGAACTGTCTGCCGTCACCCCCGCATTGAAGGCGCGCCTTGCCGCAGGCGAGACGCTGGACGATATCCTTCCCGATGCTTTTGCGGCAGTCCGCGAAGCCGCTGACCGTGTGCTGGGCAAACGCCCCTTCCGCGTACAGATCATGGGCGGTATCATTCTCCATCAAGGCAGAATCGCCGAAATGAAAACCGGTGAAGGTAAGACGCTGGTTGCCACCATGCCCGCTTATCTGAACGCGCTGACCGGCCGCGGTGTCCATGTGGTCACCGTCAACGAGTACCTTGCCCGTTGCGGCGCAGAGGAAATGGGACGCGTCTACGACTTTTTGGGACTCACCACAGGTCTGATCATTCACGATCAGACCAAGGAGCAGAAGATCGCCGCATACGCCGCCGACATCACCTACGGTACCAATAACGAGTTCGGCTTCGATTATCTGCGGGACAACATGGTCATTTACAAGAAAGCCATCACCCAGCGCGGTCATGTCTTTGCCATCGTGGACGAGGTGGACTCCATCCTCATCGACGAAGCCCGTACGCCTCTGATCATCTCGGGCGAGGGCGATACCGCCACCGATATGTACGACAGGACCGACAAGTTGGTCTCCCGAATGCGTTGCTTCCGCATCAAAGAAATCGACGAAAAGCAACAGACCGATTCCGTGGAAGTGGATCCCGATGCCGATTACATCGTGGACGAGAAGGCACGTACCGCCGTGCTGACCGCCAAGGGCATCGAAAAGGTCGAGCGTTACTTTGCCATCGACAACTATGCCGATCCCGAAAATTCCACCATCGCCCATCACGTCAACCAATCGCTGAAAGCCCACGGCGTGTTCAAGTTGGACGTAGATTACGTCATCAAGGACGATCAGGTGATGATCGTCGATACCTTCACCGGCCGTATTATGCCCGGCAGACGCTGGAGCGACGGTCTGCACCAGGCGATCGAAGCCAAGGAACACGTTAAAATCGAGAAGGAAAACAAAACCCTTGCCACCATCACCTTCCAGAACTACTTCCGTATGTACGAGAAGCTGTCGGGTATGACCGGTACGGCAATGACCGAGGAAGAGGAATTCCGCGAGATCTACAATTTGGACGTGGTGGAAATCCCCACCAATATGCCGATGATCCGTAAGGATCACACCGACGTGGTCTACAAGAACATCAAGGGCAAGTACGATGCCATCATCCGTCAGATCATCGAATGCCACGAAAAGGGTCAGCCCGTTCTGGTAGGTACCGTTTCGGTAGAAAAATCCGAAGAACTTTCCAAAAAACTCTCCAAGAACGGCATCAAGCACACCGTGCTGAACGCCAAGTATCACGACCGCGAGGCGGAGATCGTGGCGCAGGCAGGAAAGCTGGGCACCGTCACCATCGCCACCAACATGGCTGGCCGTGGTACCGACATTCTGCTGGGCGGCAACCCCGAGTTCCTTGCCAAGCAGGAAATGCGCAAGATGGAGTACGAGGAAGACGTGATCGGTCTTGCCATGGGTTCCAACCAATCGGTCTCCGAGGAGATCATGGCTGCCAGAAAGGTCTACCGCGAACTCTACGACAAATTCAAGCGCCAGATCGAGCCGGAGGCGAAGAAAGTCCGCGAGGCAGGCGGTCTGTTCATCATCGGCACCGAGCGCCACGAGTCTCGACGCATTGATAACCAGCTCCGCGGCCGTTCCGGTCGTCAGGGCGACCCCGGTGAGTCCCGCTTCTATCTCTCTTTGGAAGACGATCTGATGCGGCTCTTCGGTTCCGAGCGGATCACCGGAATGGTTGACCGCCTGGGCCTGGGCGACGACGATCCCATCGACGCCAAGATCCTCTCCAACTCTATCGAGAGCGCCCAGAAGCGTCTGGAAGATACCAACTTCAACCGCAGACGAAACGTCCTGGCTTACGACGACGTAATGAACCAGCAGAGAAATCTGATCTACGCCCAGCGCCGCGAGGTTCTGGACGGCATGGATATGCACGACAAGATCGTGGGGATGCTAAACGAAACGCTGGAGGAAGCGGTCCTCAACTGTTGCTCTGCCGAAAATCCCGCAGATTGGGCATTCGACGAACTGCGCAACACCTTCTTCGGCTTCCTCTGCACTCCCGATGACTTTAAGTACACCGAAGAGGAACTGTCCACCCTCACCGCCGAACAGGTGCTGGAAATGCTCACCGAGCGCGCCATGAAGATCTATGCGGACAAGGAAGAAATGTTCGGCGCAGAACAGCTTCGCGAGATCGAGCGCGTGATCCTGCTTCGGAATGTAGACCGTCACTGGATGAACCACATCGACGAGATGGACGACCTGCGCGGTTCCATCGGTCTGAACGCTTATGCCCAGCGTAACCCGCTGAACGAATACCGTATCGCAGGCGGCGATATGTTTGATCTGATGAACGTGGAGATCCGTATGGATACCGTTCGCGCCATTCTGTCGGTAGTCAAGCGGGAACCCGTTCAGAGACAACAGGTGGCAAGAGTCACCGGCGAAGGTCATCCCGGCGCACAGGTGCGCCCCGGTATGCAGCCCCGTCCCGGTATGCCGATCCGCCCCGCAGGTGGCGGCGTTGCAGCGGCTCCCCGCTCCCCTATGCAAAAGCCCGTGAAGAAGGTGGGACCCAACGATCCCTGCCCCTGCGGAAGCGGTAAAAAATACAAGAAGTGTCACGGAATCGCCGCTTCCGATGAATAAACATTGAGGATACTATGGGTTTTGGTCTATTAGTTGTGGGCTATGCCACTATGATCATTTGGGGACCGGCGATCGATCGATCCATCGGCTTGGGTTTTGACATTCTCCCCGATTTGATCGGCTATCTCCTGTTTTTCAAAGGGCTTGGCAGTCTCAGACCCTACTCCAAGGGGTTCGTCTTGGCAAGATATATCACGATGCCGCTGTTGGTATTGGGCGGTGCTACCCTCGCCGCCCAGACCGTGGGTCTGGTCAGCACTTGGGTTCCCGCCCTCGTCGAGTATCGGGAACTTTTGGTCAAGATTCTCTCGATCGTGGATACTATCAGCGTTCCCCTGCTCTTCTTCTTTCACCTTTATCTGTGTCAGGGTATCCGTGATCTTGCCGCAGAGGTGGAACTTGGCAAAATCGTCACCCGCTCCAAGATCGCCGCGCTTCTGTCCTCGGTCTTCTATCTGGGCAGACTGCTCCGCGGCATAGTCTCCCTGACCGGCGTAATCTTATGGTTTATCACCGTCCTGTCTTACGTCGTTTACTTCTATTACTTGTATCTGCTCTACTCCTGCTATATGCACATCGTCTACGCAGACGAGACTCCCACGGAGGCTTCCCATCCGCTGGCGCGTCTGCTGGACAAAATCAAGAAAAACGATTCCAATACCAAATAAGTGCCATTTTCCCGAAAGGAGGGACTTTGCGTGGGACTGCAATATCTGGTGATCGGTTGCTTTTTTCTGCTGAATCCCTATTTCAGCATCATTGACATCATTCCCGACTTCATTGGATACATCTTCATCTTAAAAGGACTTGCGAAAGTTACCAAGATTTCCGAAAGTTTTGCCGATGCATACCGTCAGTTCGGTTGGCTTCTGCTGCTTTCGCTGGCACGGCTTTGCACCATTCCGCTGATCGCCAACACCGACGAGGTGTGGCCGCTGATCATCGTGTTGTGCTTCGGCATTGGAGAGGCTTATCTTTCCATCCGCGCCTTCAACGGCATCTTCGAGGGACTCAGCTATACCGCTCTCTCCCCCGAAAGCGCGCTCTATACCAAGTGGCGTGAGGTCCGTCAGTTCACCGTTTTCTTTCTGATCGCCAAGCAGGCGCTTTGCATTTTGCCCGAACTTTGCCTGCTGTCAAGCGGTGACTACGGTGTGGTCACCGTGGAGGGAGTCAACTCCCTTGCCAACTATCGGTTGGTCTTTAACCTGCTTGCCATGGTAGTAGTTCTGCTGATCGGCATCGCTTGGTTCGCGCAGATCCGCGGCTATTTCAAGCGGGTACTGAAAGACAACCCTTATCAGCTTCATCTGACGGAGCTGTACAAGGAGCGTTATACAAATGTCTCGTCTGTCTATCTCTCCTCCAATCTGCGGACGGTCATGACTCTGCTGATGGCGGCGGTGATTCTGTCGCTGGAGCTGGTTTTTGACGGCGTCAATTACCTTCCCCATTTGGTCAGTGCTATATTCTTTGCGGCGGCTGCCGGAAAACTGATGCATCTGCCCGGTGCGGCGGCTCCATCTGCCAAGAAAATGGGGATTTTAGCCCTTGTCTACGGTGTGGTCAGTCTGCCCCGCTTCGTGTACAGCTTCATTTACCGCAATCGGATCTTCGGCTCGTATCTGTACTCCACCGAAGAAGGTCTGCAGTATTCTTACGCAGAAGTCCTGCAGGACTATCTGCTGCGGGATTTTGATTCCATCGACGGCCTCTACCTCCAGATAGTTTTGGCGGCAATCGAAGCGGTTCTGTTCATTCTGTTTCTCCTCCGCTTCTACAAAATGCTTCGGGAGATCATCGGAGCGCACACACGGCTGTCCATTCCCGCACCGCCCGTCTCTGAGGGGCTGGAGAATGTCCCCCGTCCCAAGGACGAACTGGCACAGTCCTTCTCCCATACGTGGCATATTTCGCGTGTGATGGGCATTCTGACTGCAATCTCCATGGCAGTCGCCACCGCGGCTCCCGCTTTCTTCCCCTCCTACTGGCTGATTGATACCGTTCTGCGCTGTGCATGGGTGATCAGTGCCTATCTGCTGGTCTCCAAACTGCGGGACGAGATCGAATCTCACTATTCCATTACCATCCGCGAAGATCTCCACGATCTGACGCACTAAGGCAACTATGAAAACACCTATGAAACGTCTTTTGTCGGTGCAGGACATCTCTTGCTTCGGCAAATGTTCTCTGACCGTTGCACTCCCCATCGTCTCGGCGATGGGTGTGGAGTGCGCGGCACTTCCCACCGCAGTCCTCTCGACGCACACGGGCTGCGGTTTTCGTGATTATACCTTCCGCGATCTGACCGACGATATCCCCGCCATCGCCCGCCATTGGGAGAGTCTGGGGCTGTCCTTTGACACGGTGGAAAGCGGCTACATCGGCACGCGCCGCCAAGCAGAGCTGGTGAAAGAACTGTTCGACCGTCTGGGCAAGGACGCTCTGCGGATCATCGATCCCGTTTTGGGCGATGGCGGCAAATATTACGCAGGCTTTGACCGCCAGTTCACCGAAAGCATGAGGCAACTCTGTCACGGTGCAGATGTGATCGTTCCCAATCTGACCGAAGTGTCTTTCCTGCTGGATATCCCATACCGTCCCTTGGCAGACGAGGCTTCCCTGCGCACTCTGCTCCCTCGCCTTTGCGCCGAGGTTGGCTGCAGAGCAGCAGTGATCACGGGTGCCCGCCCCGATGCGCATCGGCAGGGTGCGGTGGGTTACATTGCCGCCACGGGCGAGTATTGCTCGGCGTACAACGATCACGTGGAGGGCACTTATCACGGCACGGGCGATATTTTTGCCGCCGTTCTGTCGGGCGCGCTGACCCGCGGGCTGAGTTTGCAGGAAAGTATGCAGACCGCGGTGGACTTCACGCTGGACTGCATCCGTCACACCGTGGGCGATGACGCCCACTACTACGGCGTGCGCTTTGAAGAAGCACTCCCCGCGCTGATCGCCCGGCTATCCTGAATTAGCGGAATTTTTCAGATACGGAAATAATTTTGTCTTTCATTTTTTGCACCTTTCCTCTATAATAATTGTATACTGACCTTAGAATCTTCTCTTTAGAAAGGGAGTGTACATAAAACAGATGGATTATTTACGCATCGGTGAAAATAAACTCAAGATCACCATGACCGAGGAAGAACTGCTCTTTTACGGTATGGATCTTGCCACCCTCAGTTATTCCAGCACCGAAACCCGCAGGGCGTTTTGGGCGATTCTGGACGACGCCAAGCACGCCACCGGCTTTGACGCCGCTGCATCACGGGTGTCCGTGCAGATCTACGCCTCCCGAACGGGCGGATGCGAGATGTATGTGATCGGCATACCCGATCGGAGTGCGGTTTCTGAGTCGGCAGACTCCGATGTCGATAGGATCGACAGTGAGGAAATCGACGGCGAGGAGATCGACGGCGACACAGATTTCATCTCAACTGACGGAGGGGGTATCCATTCGGGACTGACCGTTTGTCCTACCGTCTCCCGCCGTTTCAGACGGGCTACGGGCGAATTTCGAAAACTCTCCGATCTTTTATCGGTCTGCCACGCGCTTTCGGTCTGCGGGTACGACGGCGACAGTTCCGCTTGGCAAGTGAACGATCGCTACTATCTGCACCTATCGGGAAGTCGCGGCGGCTCTGCCAAAGATGGCACAGACCTTGGCACCGCCGGCGTGATCTCGGAATTCGGGAACACAGTCAAAGAACTGAACTTGATTTATCTTGCAGAACACGGCAAGTGTCTTTGCAAAACCCACGCGGTGGAACAGCTTGCACTGATGGCAACCTGAGTTCCGCCTGCAGAAAGGACGTTTCCATGACTCTGGATGAACTGCGATCTGCCTGTGAAGGCTGTCAAAAATGCCCGCTGGGTGCTACCCGAAAGAATCTCGTCTTCGGCACGGGAAATCCCAACGCCGTGCTGCTATTCGTGGGCGAAGCACCGGGAGAAAACGAGGATCTTACGGGTGTCCCCTTCGTGGGGCGCGCGGGAAAACTGCTGGATAAGTATCTGGAATACGTGGATATTCCCCGCGAGGACGTTTACATCGCCAACATTCTCAAATGCCGTCCCCCGCAAAACCGCGATCCCCAAGAAAGCGAGCAGGATCTGTGCATCGGCTATCTCCGGGATCAGGTTCGAATCATTCGCCCGAAGATGATCGTCTGCCTCGGGCGAATTGCCGCCATGCGGCTGATAAAGTCCGACTACCGCATCACCAAAGAACACGGTATTTGGGTGCAAAAAGGCGCGTTTGAGATGACCGCCGTCTATCATCCCTCTCTCCTGCTGCGCGGCAACACCGCTTACAAGGAGCAGATGCTCACCGATATGAAGGCGGTTGCCGAGAAATATCGGGCTTATCGTGGACAGTAAAAGAATAATCCCTCATAAACGGCAGGTTGCTTTCTAAACGGCAGTCTGCCGTTTTTTGAATGGGCAGACACATCGGTTGCCGTTTTCAACTGTTTTTGCGATGGATGATCTGTAGAAATACAGCATTTTCTTCAAAATATAGCCAAAAATACATTTACAAATTAGCGCGAATATGTTATAATAACGAAAAACTTGCCAATTTGTTTGAACAAAGCAATGGCATCGTTTGAAAGGAGTACCGATGAGTATGAAAAAACTACTGTGGCTGCTACTGCTCGTTCCCTGCATTTTGGTAACGGGTTGCGGCAAAGACAGCCCTTCGCCGGAGCAGACGACGGTAACCGATCCGGTTGATGGATCGAATCCTGTGTCTACCACAGCACCCGATGATCCCGTGACACCTCCCGAGACGAAGGATCCCGAGGAGGAAGGTCCTTTGCCTGCCTCCATTGAACTGGGCAAACTGCGGGTGCAGCTACTCAGCGATCGGATGGTGCGCATCGAGGTCAGAGGTCCCAAGGGATTCGAAGACCGCTCTTCCTTCACCGTTCAGAAACGGCGGGGCTGGGACGAAGTCTCTTATTCCTCCGAGACCGCGGACGGCTTTACGGTGATCTCCACCTCTGCCTACAAAATCTACATCCCCGAAAACGCCAAAACGCCCGCCGGCTGTTACATCACCGACACGGAAGGCAACACGCTCTGGCATTATGAGAGTAACACCAACAGCAACGTCTACCTGCCCTCCCCCTCCGACGAACTGTCCGGCTGGTACTTCACCGATTCGCCCCGCGTGATTCCCTCCGAATACGGCTATTCGGTTGCAGAAAGCTACAAGCGGAACAACGGTTGGGATCTGTCCAACGATGCCACCGATCTGTTCGTTTTCCTGCCTCAGGGCAGTTATGAGAATTTCACCTCCGACTTCATCGAGCTGACCGGCTCCTCCGAAATGGTCAATCTGAAGATGCTGGGCTACTGGGACTCCCGCTGGTATGAATATACCTCTGAGACCGCGCTGAAGCAGATTCAGGATTATCTTGACCGCGGCTATTCCATTGATATGCTGGTCATCGACACTGACTGGCGCAAGAGTTCCTCCGTGGGCGGCGTAGGTTACGACATTAACACCCGCCTCTTCCCCGATATGGAAGATTTCCTGAAAAAAGCCCACGAAATGGGGGTTGAGATCGTCTTTAACGACCATCCTGAGCCTGTGGATCGCACCGATAATCTGCTGGATGAGGATGAGATCGAGTACCGGAACAAGAATCTGAAACTGATACTGGCGATGGGTCTGGATTACTGGTGGTACGACCGCAACTGGAGCGTTGCCCTCAACCCGATCCATAACGATCTTTCGATCTACGCCACCGGTCAGTATGCATTCCAATGGATTACCGAGGACTACTATCAGAGCATCACCGACGAGGACGAGTACGCTCGCCGTGCGCTGATCATGTCCAATGTAGACGGTATTCTCAACGGTATTCTGCAGTACGCCCCCGAGCTTGCTTCGCACCGCTACTCCATCCAATGGACGGGCGATATCAACTGCGACGTGGTGGATCTGGAATACGAGATCTTCAACGCCATCTACGGCGGCGCAGAACTGGGACTTCCCTATGTCAGCGCGGACATCGGCGGTCACCGCTCCGAGGTCTCGGACGATATGTACGTCCGCTGGATCCAGTTCGGCGCGCTGTCGCCCATCATGCGTGTGCACTGCACCAAACCCTACTCCCGTATGCCTTGGCTCTACGGCGAGACTGCGGAAGCGGTCACGCATCAGTATGTGGATCTGCGTTACCGTCTGCTCCCGCTCTACTATACGCTCTCTCACGAGAACTACGAGACCGGTCTACCGCTGGTTCGCCGTCTCGACATCAATTATCCGCAGTACGCGGAATCCTCCAACAACTATCAGTATCTGCTGGGCGACACCATTCTGGTGGCACCTCTGGCTGAAAGCTACGCTCTGGCAGACGATTTCAAGCTGGAGGCGGACGGAAAGCCCGGTTTGAAGGCAGAATATTTCAGCAACAAGAATCTGTCCGGCACCCCCACCGTCACCAAGTACGATGAGTCGATCTACTTCGATTGGGGACAAGGTAGCCCCACCGGTCTGAACGTTTCCGATAATTTCTCGGTTCGTTGGACCGGCACCATCACCATCGGTCAGCAGGATGCCTGCATCCGCGTCTACGCGGACGACGGCGTTCGCATCTGGATTGATGACGAGAAGGTCATCGACGGCTGGACCGTTTATGATCAGTTCCTGACCGGCGACGTTCTGAAGGCAGGCTCCAAGCACTCCATCAGGATTGAATATTTCGACTCCGGCTCCTACGCCCACATCTATCTGTCGGTGATCACCAACGAGGGTGTGAATCGGGAAGTCTTCCTTCCCGACGGCGAATGGATGGATGTTTGGACCGGCAAGACCTATGCAGGTCCTGCTACCATCACCGTCAATCACAAACTGGACACCTCTCCCATCTTCGTCCGCATGGGCGCAGTTCTGACTTTGGCGGACAATATGTCCAACGTGGACGAAAAGGATTGGAGTCATATGACGCTGGACGTTTATCCCAGCATCAGCTACGGCACCACCTCTACCCTCTACGAGGATGACACCTCTACCGTGGCGTACAAGGACGGGCATTTCCGCACCACCGACATCACCCTGTCGGGCAAGGAAAGCACCGTCGATCTGCTGATCGCGGCGGCAAAGGGTACCTTCGAGGGCGACCGTGCCTGCACCGAACGCAGATGGACGGTTCGGATCCACGGACGCGACGATTGGGGCAAGCTCATCGGCATGACGCTGAACGGTAAGGCGATTGAATTTACCGTTGTGGAGAAAGATTCCGATGCAGATCCGCTGGCGATCGTCGGCGGATGCCGCGACAACGTGGTCTACGAGGTTTCCTTTAAGGCGGCTGTTACCGAGGAATCCAAACTCTCCTTCACCTTCGAGAACACCTGTGCGGATGGCGTAAACGAGTCCTACGACGATACCAAGGCTACCTTCACCGCTTCTGTGGAAACGCTGAAGAAGGCAAGCACCGAGGTCAATCTGACCGCCATCGGTAACAAGGACTGGGCGCTGTTTGGTGCCATCGACCCGAACACCGTAATCCGCAAGGACACCCCAAAGCATCTGATCGGCGAGATTTCGGGCATCGGCAGTACCTACGGCTTTACCGACAACTACTCCATTGCATGGCAGGACGGCGATCTGCGCAAGGTAGGCTCCTCTACCAACGGTCCTGTTTCCAACCATTCCTTTGAACTGGCTCTGCAGGTGGGTGCCGATAAGACCCATTACGAGATTTATCTGGGCGGCTATCAGTCGGTTGCCAAGCTGACCATCCGCGACCGTGCAGGCAATGTGAAGACCTACACCTTCGGCGATCTTAGCACCAACTACTACCGCAAGATCGTCATCGACGTGACTGCCGAGGAGACCAGCGAGATCTATCTCTGCTATTCTCTGCTCTGCGGTAACAACATCACCTTCTCCGCAGTTGCCGCCTCCGACGGCACCGTGGAAGATCTGACTCCCGTTGATCCTTCTACCGAGGATCAGTCCTCCGTCAGCGTCAGCGTTTCCACGCCCTACACCACTACGCTGGATCTGACCGCGGAAGGCACCGTTTACTGGGAATACTACGGTAAACTGAACTCTTCCGACAGCAAACAGCTGTACAACAAGGCAAACGCCACCGATGTCATTGAAACCTCCTTTGCCACTTCCCAGGCACACTGGGATAACAAAGCGGCGGTTAAATGGAGCGACGGCGCAGATGTGGCTTCTGCCAATACTCTGCACGGACTCAACGGCAGCGGTCAGACCGTCACCGTCAGGACCGACGGCGTAACCACCGTGAAATTCCTGGTGGGCGCATGGAATGCCAAGAATCGGATGACCGTCTACGGCGCAGACGGCGTTCCCATGGAATCCTCCGTGATCATCACCGCAGGCGGCGACGCCATCCTGGCTCTGGTGACTTTGGATCTCACCGATTACGTCGGCGACTCTATCACCGTGACCTTCACCGCGATGGAATCCAACGGCGGTAATGTATCGCTGACCGCGGTCACCGCAAAATAAGCGCGGGGCTATGCCCCTCTCTCCAATGGCTTTGGATGGGCTTTTGGGGAGCGAATACAAGTCAAAAGCCGTACTTCGTGCAAACGAAGTACGGCTTTTCGAAATGGATATAACAGATCAGCGCTCGGCTGATCCGTTCTGGATGATGTCGGCAAATTTGGCGTTCACCGCTTTTGCCAGATCGTCGGGGGCAAGAATGATCTGCGCGCCGATCCTGCCTCCGCTGACGATAATCTCTGCGAAGTTTCGGGCGGACTCGTGGATCACCGTGGGAAACTGCTTTTTCATCCCGATGGCGGTACAGCCGCCGCGAATGTAGCCGGTCAGAGGCGTGAGATCTTTCAAATGGATCATCTCCACCGCCTTCTCGCCCACGGCGCGGGCGCATTTCTTGAAATCCAGTTCTTCGGCGATGGGGACGACGAACACGTAATGTCCGCCGCTCTTCCCCACCGTCACCAGCGTTTTGAATGAGGATTCGTAGGGCTGTCCCAGCAGATCAGCTACACTGACGCCGTCCACGAACTCGTCACACTCATATAAATTCACGCGGTAAGGGATCTTTTTCTGATCCAGCATCCGCATCGCGTTGGTCTTAACTTCTTTTCCCATCATTTTTTCTCGCCATAGGGCTTCTCTTGCTTGTCTGAATGCCCGCTCTTTCCGTCAAAACTGCGATTGCCGCGGTCACCGAAGTTTTTGCCCCCGCGCTGATCGAAGGAGTTCCCTCCGCGCCTCTCAAAGGGTTTGCCATCCCGATCCCCGAAGGGTTTTCCGCCGCGGTCGTCTCGCGGTTTGAAAAACTGATAAAAGCTACAAGGGATCATACCGTTGTAGAGTTTCCGCACCTTGTCCGCCCGTCTGCCGTAGAGCCGCTCAAAGCCCTCGTGGGAGGTGAGGACATAGATCTGCCAAGAATCCAGCGTGGCAAAGTGTCGCCCCATCTCGCGGTAGAGCGTCTCTGCCTCCTGCATGGTCATCAGTCGCTCGCCGTAGGGCGGATTGCAGACTACCGTGCCCCGTCTGCCACCTGTTTTGATCTCTCTGGCATCCCGCTGAAACGCTTTGACCCATTTGGTAACGCCCGCGCGGCGGCAATTGTCCTTGGTCAGTTGCACAGCGGCGGGATCGATATCCGAAGCGTATGCCTCAAAGGCAGAATCGGTGTGAATGGCGGCTTCTGCCTCCGCTCTCGCATCCCGCCAGAGGGAGGGAGCAATCTGCGGAAACTTCTCTGCCGCAAAAGGACGGTACAGTCCGGGCGCAATGTTTGCCATCTGCAT
Source organism: Eubacteriales bacterium (assembly GCA_051867925.1). GTDB lineage: Bacteria > Bacillota > Clostridia > Oscillospirales > CAG-272 > CAKSQF01. Next base: position 7,403 of record JBJDZI010000117.1, on the reverse strand, counting down.
AGCCGCTTCGATAGCGATGGTTCCGCTTCCGCACATGGGATCCCAAAAGAGAACGTCCTCCCGCGGTCTGGCGATGGCAGTAAGCGCGGCGGCAAGGGTCTCCCGCAGGGGTGCGCCGTTGGCTTCGGTTCGGTAGCCCCGCTTGTGCAGAGGGGTTCCGCTGGTGTCGATCATCAGCGTGGCGATGTCCTTGAAGATGAAAAATTCGATCTGATAGGTGGTGCCGCTCTCCTCAAACCAGCCCAGCCGATAGACCGATTTCAGCCGTTCCACCACCGCTTTCTTTACGATTGACTGACAATCAGGAAGGCTGAACAGTTTGCTTTTGATGGCGTGTCCCTTCACGGGGAAGGCATCCCGCGCGCCGATCCACATCTCCCACGGGAGCGCGCGGGTTCCTTCAAACAACTGCTCAAAGGTTTCGGCGCGGAAAGAGCCGAGACTGATATAGACCCGCTCGGCAAAGCGAAGTCCGATATTGGCGCGCACGACGGCGGCAGCCTCCCCCGTAAAGGTCACTCTGCCGTCCATCGTGTTTATGCGCCGATAACCCAGCGCATCGATCTCTTCGCCCAGTAGTTTTTCCAGACCGAAGAGACAGGTTGCAACGTAAGTAAGTTCCATCATTTTAGCCCCGTAGGGCATCCTTTCTATTGCGGTTTAAGACGTCGCGCCCTCCCCTTTCAGCGAGGTCACGAAGCCGTTGACGTCAGCGGAGCAAATATCTCCGCCGATCACTTTGTTTTTATAGATCAGCAAACTGGCGTAGACGACACCGTCGTAGCCCGGATAGTTAGTGATCTGATAGGTGTAGCGCATCACGTCCTTGCGCTTATATCGGGAGAGATCGAGTCCCAGTTCCTTCTGAAGATTGTTATACTCCAGAAAAACGGCGTCAAATTCGTCCGGGATCGTAACAGCCACCTCTTCCAAAGGTTTCGGAGAGACCTGCCAACCAAACTGAGCGAGAAAACTCACCCGATCCTCGTTGGTTTTGATCTTGCTGAAGTTGACGGTCTCGGATGCCGAGACGCTCATGGGTTCGTAAGTTGGCACCAGCACGATCAGCGCGGTGAGCAGGGCTACCGACAGCACCAGTACGGTGAAAAATCGAATGCTGGACGCCTTGACGGAGTAAATGAACATTTTGGGGAACCATCCTTTCGGTGTGATGCTACACTATATGGTTCGCGCCGCCAATCTATGCCCGTCCCCCGCCTGCGGTACGCAATTTCTTTTACCTGCGCTCCGCTTTGCTACGGATATTATACTAAACTCGGCGGGAATTGTCAAGAGGAACGGGAAGATAATTGCGTTTTCGCGCTCCCGCAGGGATAGGCGCGGAATTTTGGTTTTTGCGGGAGACAGGGATCGCCAGCACGGTTTCCCCTTCTAAGAGAAACGACCAGCGGGCGTAGCGCTTTGCCTCTTTGCGGGGGAGAAAATACTCTATGGGGCAGATTGTCCCCGTTGCGGAATCCCAGACTCGCAAATCCCGATGGCGGGTCACCCCACCCTTTTGCTCCAGCAGAACTGTGGCACAAATCGAGATCAAGCGATCGTCGATCACCGATCCTTCGCAGGAAAAAGAAAGCTGTGGCGGGATGCTGTATAATCTGTTTGCACGCGGTGCTTCGGCGATCTCCCGCTCCAGCCCGGGCAGGAGCGTGGCGACCGCCCACTGCTCCAGCGCATCCGCCGCTTTTGCGTAGCAGGCTTCCATCATCGGCACACCGCCCTCCGTATGGGGCAAGCGAAGTCTGTATAACAGCGTCGCCCGTCCGCGGCGCAGGGTCTTACGAGTCTCGGTATAGCACAGTTTCATCCGACGTCCTCCCTATCGTTCTTGCTTTAGTGTATGCAACGGATCGCCGAACAAGTCACGCATATATTAAAAACGCCGTGTGGCATCTCACCACACGGTCGTATTTACACTTACAAAGATTCTATGTAGGTTTGCGGAAGCCATTGCCGCATCAGATGGCGCAGATAGGGATAGCGTTTGTAAAACTCCCGATCTGCCAGCATGGCGATCAGTTCCTTGCGCTCCACCATCCGCACGTCGCTGACCTCTTCCTTTTGGGGACGGAACTCCGACAATTCAAAATTCTGACGGAACACCCACACATCACAGATGGCACGGGCTCCTTTGGGATAATTACGCTTGTAGCGAGTATAGAAAGTGCCATTGGCGGGATCCAGCACAACGCCCAGCTCTTCTCTGACTTCTCTGAGGGCTGTGGTCAGGGAGTCCTCGCCTTTTTGAGCGCATCCGCCCGTGCATTCCCATGCGCCAGCAAAGGTTCTGCCCTTTTGGCGACGGGAGAGAACGATCTTGCCGTCGTCACTGATGATCCAAACGTAGACCACCAGGTGATACTCACCGTCCCGCAGATCATGACGACCCCGAATGGATACTCTGCCTTCGATCACGTTTCCGTTCCCGTCGTAGACGTCCCAATATTCCCGCATGGTATCGCATCCCTTCATTTTGTCTACCTTTATTGTAGCATAGGTAAATGGCGATGTCAATCTTGATTTGGTATATTTTTCGGTTTTTTATTGCATTTTTCGATGTTTTTGGAGTTGAGATTCCGGCTGAAACCTTTGGAAAAGTGACACCCATTTGACAGTCTGGGATTAAATAGTTTAATCCTTCGCTTCTACGGAAAAATCATCTCAAACGTGAAGTTTTCGCCCGCTCCTTCGCAACCGCCGCGTAGCGGCTGCTGCAACCTTCTCCCTCTTCCTTGGCTCTGGCTCTGCGCAGTTCATACCAAACATCAGGCGGCAGGGATTTGCCGCCCTTTATAAAGTTTTGGGAGTTCCAAGAACCTTTTTTCAAAAAGGATCTTGGCGGAGCGGGAGCAGGGCTTCGCCCGGCTCCGAGGCGAAGCCCCAATGCATTTAATTTTTCAATTCCTGCTGCACGCCGCGGAGGAAGTCGCAGGAGGCGGCAAGTTTGGTTTGTTCTTCGGGAGTCAGATCTAGTTCGATCACGCGGCGCACACCCTCCCGCCCGATGACGCAGGGAACGCCCACGTTCACACCGGTCTGACCGTATTCCCCGGTCAGATAAGCGGAGACGGTCAGCACGCTACCTTCGTTTTGCAGGATCGCCCGGGCAATTCTGCGAAGCGCCATACCGATGCCGTAATAGGTGGCTCGCTTGGCTTCGATGATCTTGTACGCCGCCGTTCGCACCTGCACGGCGATGTCGTCCAGTTCGGCGCGGCTGAACCGATCTTTTTCCTGATCGCAGATCGAAAGAACATTTTTGGTGGAAACATACGCCTGCGACCAAGGGACAAATTCGCTGTCACCGTGTTCGCCCATGACGTAAGCGTGGACGTTGCGGGGGTCAACGGCGAAATACTCGCCCAGCAGAAAGCGCAGACGGGCGGTGTCCAGCGTCGTGCCCGATCCCAGCACGCGGTTGGCGGGCAGTCCGGACAATTCGCGGGTCATCGCAGTCATCACGTCTACGGGGTTGGTCGCCACCAAGAATATGCCGCTGAAGCCCGACGCCATGACCTTCTCCACGATCTCCGAAAAGACGCGGGCGTTGTTGTGCAGCAGATCAATGCGGGTCTCGCCCGGTTTCTGGGGAACGCCCGCACAGATCACCACCAGATCGGCGTCAAAGCAGTCGCTGTACTCGGCGGCGTAGATCTTCATGGTACTGCCCGAAAATGCAAGACCGTGGGACAGATCCATCGCCTCGCCCTCAGCACGCTTTTTGTCAATGTCAATGATGCCCAGTTCCTCGCAAATGTGAGAGCCAAGCAACGAATAGGCAAAGGACATTCCCACCAGTCCTGCGCCGATCAGAACAATCTTCTTTTTGTCATTTGAATAATCCATCATCACAATTCCTCCTCATGTGAGCTATGTGTACAGTATTGCCCGATTTTACGAAAACTTGCACCGTGCGAAATTCATTCAGGCAGAGATTCTTGCACGTCATAGGGGACGGTGTCGGTGAAATGCCACCATTCGGCTTTGTAGGGCTTGAAGCCGCACTCGATCATCACGTCTTGCAAAAGCTGTGCGTGTCTTGCCGCATCGTCTGAAACATCGCTGAAGTCCGTATCGGCGTCTTTGGAAAAATCATCGAAGTCGGTGGGCATTTCCAAGGTTGATCCGTCCAAATACACCAGCGAAATATCCACCGTTCCGCCACGGGTGTGGGAGGAGTAGCCATTGTTGGGGTTGGATACATAGGTCGGATCCGGGCAGATGTTCCACAGTTTCCATTGGGCTTCAGCAGGACGCCAGGCATCCCAGATCACCAAACGGTACCCCATCCCCTCCAGCTTTTGGCAGACGGTGCGGAGTTTCTGCACCGTTCCATAGCGAAGTCGCGGCTCGGCGCGCTCATAAATGACCTGCCCCGTAAAATTGTTGGTGGTTGCATAGCGGATATCCAAAATCGCCTTAGGCAGATAGTCAGAGAGAAGCACCAGATCGGTGTCGGCAGGCTCAGGGGGCAGGACGGGTTCGGTGAGCGGCGGTCTAACAGGAGCGACGGGGTTCGCTGTTGTGTTTGTGGGGAGCGTTTCGGTCACGGGTGCCGTTGAAATAGGGGTCGTCGTAGTCGACGGTAACGCAGGTTCGGCGAGCGGATCATCGGAAGCCGGTGTGATCACAGAAACCGTTACAGTCTGCCACTTGGATTCGACTGTCTCATCATCGTAGGGATTGCGCAGGTCGACCTGACAGCCGCAAAACAGGCTCAGTAACAGCGCGACTAAAAGTACCGCGGCAAGCAGAGATAAACGCATCTTACGCTCCCTTTTCGGACTTTTTCAGTCCTTCCACCGTATCCCGATCGGGGGTAACGTAGGCGCTGTAATTGGTGTGGTAGATCACATAACCGGGCTTCGCGCCGGCAGGCTTTTTCAGATTGCGCACCTCGGTATAGTCCACGGCGATGTGCTTTGCCTCGGACAGCGAGGAGTTGTATGCCGCCACCATAGCCGCCTCGGTGAAGTCCCGCTCGGATGGCTCTTCTCCATTGGTGAACATCACCACATGGGAGCCGGGCGCGTTCTTGACATGGAACCACCAGTCGCTTCCGGAGGCGATTTTCAGGGAAATCTCATCGTTTTGCAGGTTATTGCGCCCGCAAAGGAGGCGATAGCCGCCCGAGGTGACATATTCGATGGGTCTTACGGTACTCTTCTTCTGACCGCCCTTGGGGGCGTTTTTCTTCATGCGGGAGCCGTAGCCGGCACTTTGCAATTCCGTGCGGATCTCGTCCAGTTCGGTCTGTCCGGACGCGCGGGAGAGCGTGTCCAGCACCGAAAAGATATATTTTAGTTCTTCCTTCGCCCCTGCGATCTGCTTTTGCAGTTCCACCTCGGCGTTGCGGAGCTTCGTGTACTTTTTGTAATACGCCTGCGCGTTCTGCGACGGCGACAGGCGCACGTCCAGCGGGATTTCGATAGTCTCGTAATTTTCGCTGTAATAGTCCTCGACTTTGGCGGTCTTCATCCCGCGAGAGAGGCGGTAAATGTTGGCGGTGATCAGTTCGCCGTACTTCTGATAGGTCTCCTTGCGGGCGGTCTCCGCCAGTTCCCCTTCCTGTAAAGAAATCTTTTTCTCCAGACGGTTCTGTTGATTTTGTAACAGTCGGAACAGATCGGCGGCGCGCTGATGCACGCGATCGGTATTGTCGCGGGAGAGAAAGTAGGCTTCGATCACCTCGCTGACCGTCTCAGGATGGCGGAGCGTGTAGACTCCTTCGTATTGCAGAAGATCGCAGAAGGCGTATTCCTTCGGTCTGCCGCCCTCATCCAGTGCGAGAGTGGGAGTTACCCGCCCGCTCAAAACATCGCTGAAGAAGGCGGAAAAAGCCTCCCAGAACGCTTCATCGGAGCCATCTGCGGCGTGATGCGCGATCTCCCGCGCGGAAAGCGTGGAAAGTCCCAAATAGTGTGTGGTAAGGAATTTGTCAGCCGCCTTCGTATCGTCGGCACGAAGGGCAAGAAAATTTTCCCGCACCTCGGTGGTGGGATCGATCTTGTCCTGCGCAGGCGGCAGTTCATACTGCATTCCGGGTAGCACCTGCCGTTTTTGGCTGGTGGTGAAGTCCACGGATTTCACCGCGCCCAACACTTTGTCGTTCTCATCGGTGAGGATCAAGTTGCTGTACTTTCCCATGATCTCGGCGTAGAGACGGACGGTGTAGTGAAAGCCCATCTCGTCTCTGGCTTGGAAAGAGAGACGAATGACGCGCTCAAAGCCAATCTGCTCCAGCGAGAGGAGTTTGGCGCCGGTCAGATGTTTGCGCAAAAGCGTGCAGAAGAGAGGCGGTGCGGAGGGGTTTTCCTTGGAGACGGTAGTCAGATGAATGCGGGGATTGTTCACCGATGCGGAGATGGTGAGGCGCAAGTTCTCCCGACCCGCGTGAAGCAGGAGGAGCAGTTCATCCTTTTCTGGTTGGTGAACCTTTTCCACCCGCGCGCCCGCAAGTTTGGTATTCAGTTCGTTGGTAATGGCACGAACCATGCCGGCATCAAAAGCCATAGTATGTTCCTTTCAACGGGTATGTCAGTCTTTGTACGCAGTAAACGCGTAAATTTTACCGGTTTTCCGGAATCCGGCGCGCTCCGCGACTTTGGCGGAGACAAGGTTATAACGAGAGCAAACATATTGCGGATACTCCTGTCGCTGCGCAAGCCACCCGGCAAGGGCGGCAACATTGGAGGCTCCGTATCCCTTCCCTCGGTGCCCGACAGCGGTTTCCACCGTAATTTCGGGCGCCGACATATCAGGATCATATTCATTGGTACGGGCGGCAGACACGATCACGCCGTCCACGACCGTCACATAGGTAGGCCACGCGGGATCGAGATCCAATAAAAGTCCCGACAGGGAGGGCGTGCCCTCCCAAAATTGCGTGGTGCTTTGAATGACGCCATCGACAGGTTCACCGTAGGTATATTGGTGATACCAGCGGTAGCGTCCACGCGATTCACGGTAATATCCGTGTGCATTGCAAAAAGGAGTCAGCATCTCATCCAACCACTTCATGGCAGCAGTTGAAAACGGATGCTTTGCAAAACGATCCGCGAAGATTTCTGCAACCGAACGCACGCCCTCGTATGCCTCGATGTGCAGTATTCCATCGACCTCCCACAAAAGAATGGGAACGATCATGGGTACGCCGGATGCGAGCAGATCGCCCTCCGACTCATAGGTGAGTTCTATCATAAATACCTCCGCGGATATGGTAAATCCATTATACTCCATTTGGCGGGAAAAAGCAAGAGATTTTGCGAATTCTTCCCGCACAACGAAAAACCACACAACGAAAAAAACCAAGCCTTGCGACTTGGTTTTGCAAAAAGATCACAGAGAACCGAATAAAGGAAAACGATCAGGCAATGTGTTGCGAA